>JBKOUP010000305.1:0-4139 GCA_046723495.1 Acidobacteriota bacterium | reverse complement strand
TCGCGTGCCCCATCTTCAGCGGGATGCCGAGGCCGCCGAGGGCCAGCGTCGCGCCGAGGCCCCACGTCGCGGCGCGCTTGCGAAAGCCGTTCAGCCCCCGCTTCGGCTTGACCTTCTGCACCTCCTTCTGCAGTTGCGAGCGGTCGTAGCCGTCGAGGAAACGTTCGCGAAATGGGCGCATGTGAGAATTATTAGCAAGATGTAAACCAACACAAAACGCTGGAATTATTCGAGTTAGCGCCGAGCTTGGCGCTGCCTTCAAAGTTGTGGTTGAATCCGCCTCGATATGCGGCGCATGACCCGTCTGGCGCTCCTCGGTTTGCTGCTCATGGCAGCGCCGCTGCGCTCCCAGGACTTCCTCTGCGAGGAGACCTTCAAGCTCAGCGACAAGGAGATGGCGCCGTTCCGCTTCGGCCCCGATCAACCGCCGCCCGCGCCTCCGCCCGCCCCACCGAAAGCGGCCGAAAATCCCTTCCAGCTGCGTCTGCTCAAGTACGCGGCCGTGTCCGTCAAGCACAAGCTCCAGGGCCTGGCCAGCTACTACTCGACGTCCCTGAACGGCAGCCTGACCGCGAATGGCGAGCGCTACTACAACAAGGAGCTCTCCGCCGCGCACCTGACGCTCCCCCTCGGCTGTTGGGTCGAGGTGACCTCGGTCGCCACCGGGCGCAAGGTGCGCGTCCGCGTCAACGACCGCGGCCCCTACGCGAACAAGTTCATGCTCGACCTCTCGCAGGCCGCCGCGCGCCAGATCGGCGTCGACGTCGCCGCGGACCGCCGCGTCGTCGTGCGCATCATCGCGCTGCCGGGGGAGGAGCCGCTGCCGGACGGCGGGGGGATGGAGTTTTGCCCGGCCGAAGAGGCGTCGATCAAATAAGGGCGCAGGGCGCAGGGGGCCGGGCGCAGATGGTGTCCGGCCGAACGCGCGAGCGTTGCCTCAGGTCCGCGCTCATGCCGTCGGCAGAGCAACCACCTGCGCCCTGCGCCCTGCGCCCTAGAACGTCAAACAGAACGTGCTTCCCTGGCCCGGCTCCGACTCCACCGTCACCGTTCCCCCGTGCGCCTCGGCGACTTTGCGCGCCAGGTAGAGGCCGTAGCCGGGGCCGCCGCCGCGGGTCTTGTCGAGCTTCAGGCCGAGGTCGAAGATCTGGCCGGTGTAGCGCGGGTCGATGCCGATGCCGTTGTCGCGGACGCAGAGCCTCGTCCCGTCGCCGTTGCCGTCGCCGCCGGCGATGGCGATCTCGCGCTGCCCCTTTTCACGGTCGTTGAAGAAGAGCGCGTTCGAGACCAGCGCGCCGATGGCCTCGCGCATCTTCTCCGGATCGACGTCGGCGGTCGGCAGCTCCGGCGGCACGTCCACCTTCACCCCGCCGTCTTCGATCATGTAGTTGTACTTGAGCAGCACCTCCTCGACGATCTCGCGCAGCGGCGTCGGGCGGCGGGCGGTGGGGCGCGACAGCAGCTTGACCACGCGCGACATCTCGTCGAGCACCTTCTTCATCTGCTGCACGCTCGAGCGGATGCGGCGGAGGAAGTCCTGCCCCTCCTCGTCGAGCTTCTCGGCGTAGTCGGCCATCAGCAGCTCGCTGAAGCCGTCGACGGAGAAGATCGGCGACTTCAGGTCGTGCGAGAGCACGCTGAACAGCTTCGTCAGCTCCTCGACGGTGAGGCCCTCCTGCTCCATTTCTTCGGACTGCTGCAACGGTCCTGCCTAGCTCTTGCGGAAGACCGCCACCTCGCCGCTGCCGATGACCTCGGTCGAGCCATCGCCGTGGATCGCCACCGCGGTCTTCGGCGGGATGCCGATGCCGAGGCGCGTGCCGGGGATCGACATGAGGCGGCGGAGCATCTCGTCGTTGTCGCGGTCGAAGGCCGGCTCGACGACGGTCGCGTCCAGCCAGCCGAGGGCGGGCAGGGCCTGGCCGGCGCTGCGCATGTCGCGGGCGTGCGTGCCGAAGCAGGCCGCGGCGGCGCCGATGGCGGCGATGATCGTGCCGTTCGCGGCGGCGTCGCGGAGGGTCAGCTCCGCGGGCGACTCGCGCAGCGTGGCCAGGAGCGAGTTCGTCACGCCGCCGCCGAGGTAGACCATGCCGGCGGCGAAAATCGCGTTGAGATTTTTTTGCCGGCGGCTGTCGCGGCCGCGGTAGATCGGGACGTTGGTCGTCGGCACGCCGAGGTAGGCGCCGAGGTGGCGGGCGTAGTCGGCGGAGCCGGAGGCGGTGGGAAGGAAGGCCACCGAGCCTTGCAGGTTCTTTAAAAGGAAGTCGTCGATCTCGCGCGTCTCGCCGAAGGAGAACTCGCCGCCGCCGATGAGCACGAGAAGCCGCAGCGGCACGGCCAGATCGACGACGAGGGGCATCGGCGAATCGTACACTGTGAGCATGGTGGCGATCGTGACCGGTGCGTCCTCGGGCCTGGGACAGGCGATCGCGGAGTTGCTCGCGCAGCGGATGCCGGTGGTGGGCGTGTCGCGGCGCGACTTTGGCGACGCCTCCGATCCCGCCACCGCGCAGCGTGCCATCGCCGAGGCGGAGAAACTCGGCGCGATCGACATCCTCGTCAACTGCGCCGGCGCCGGCATCTTCGGCCCGGCCGGCTCGTACGACGAAGCGGCCATCGATCGCCTGCTCGACGCCAACCTCAAGTCGACGATCGTCTTCTGCGACGCGCTCTTCCCGCGCTTCGCGCGCGACGGCGGCACGATCGTCAACGTCCTCTCCACCGCCGCGCTCATCGGCAAGCCGAACGAGAGCGTCTACTGCGCGGCGAAGTGGGGCGCGCGCGGCTACACCGAGGCGCTGCGCGCCGAGGCGAAGGGGACGCGGGCGCGCGTCATCAGCGTCGCGCCGGGCGGCATGGACACGCCCTTCTGGCCGGAGCGCCGCGCCGATTTCATGGATCCGAAAGAAATCGCGGCGGTGATCGTCGATGCCATCGACCGCCGCGTGAACGTGGCCGAGTTAGTGATCACGCGTTAGCTCGGCGATCTTCTTCCCCATGTCGCTCGGCGCCTTCACCACGTGAATCCCGGCAGATTCCAAAGCGGCCATCTTCTCCGCTGCCGTCCCCTTGCCGCCGCTGATGATCGCGCCGGCGTGGCCCATGCGCCGTCCCGGCGGCGCGGTCTGTCCGGCGATGAAGGCCACCACCGGCTTCGTCACGAACTGCTTCACGTACGCCGCCGCCTCCTCCTCCGCCGTCCCGCCGATCTCGCCGATCATGATGATGGCCTCGGTCGCGGGATCGGCCTGGAAGGCGGCCAGGCAGTCGATGAAATTCGTCCCCGGCAGCGGATCGCCGCCGATGCCCACCGCGGTCGACTGCCCGATCTCGCGCGTCTGCCCGACCGCCTCGTACGTCAGCGTTCCGGAGCGGGAGACGATGCCGATCGGACCTGGGCGGTGGATGTGGCCGGGCATGATCCCGATCTTGGCCTGGCCCGGCGTGATGATGCCGGGGCAGTTCGGTCCGATCAGCCGCGACGGCGTGCGTCCGGCGGCGACGGCGCGGGCGTTCGACTTTTTCAGGAAGTCGTGCGCGCGAATCATGTCGTTGACCGGGATGCCCTCGGTGACGCAGACGATCAGCTCCACGCCGGCGTCGGCCGACTCCATCACCGCGTCGGCGGCGAACGGCGGCGGCACGAAGATGAGCGAGCAGTTCGCGCCGGCGTTCTCGCGCGCGTCGCGGACCGTGTTGAAAACGGGGAAGCCTTCGTGCGTCGTGCCGCCCTTCCCCGGCGTCACGCCGCCGACGACGTTCGTGCCGTAGTCGCGGCATTGGATGGCGTGGAACGTCCCCTCGCGCCCGGTGATCCCCTGGACGATGACGCGCGTGTTCTTGTCGGCCCAAATTGCCATTACGCGGCTCCTTTCGCCGCGGCCACGACCTTCTGCGCCGCGTCGCCCATGCCGTCGGCGGTGATCAGCGGCAGTCCCGAATTGGCGAGGATCTCTTTCCCGAGCTCGACGTTCGTCCCCTCCAGGCGGACGACCACCGGCACGGGGAGGCTGATCTCGCGCGAGGCGCTGACGACCCCCTCGGCGATGCGGTCGCAGCGCATGATCCCGCCGAAAATATTGATCAAAATCGCTCGTACATTTTTGTCACTTAAAATGATACGAAAAGCATTCTTGACC
>JBKOUP010000449.1:0-9074 GCA_046723495.1 Acidobacteriota bacterium | reverse complement strand
CGGGAGAGGCGCTCGACGACGCGGGGGATGCGCGGGTCGTTCGGCGCGGCGTCGAGCAGCGCCAGTAGCAGCAGGGCGCGGTTGCGGATCGTCGAGCCGAGGTTGTCGCCGCTCTGGCGGGCGACGGCGTCGGTGTCGCTGACGTTGGCCAGCAGCGTGTCGATCATGCGCGGGTTGCCGGCCGCGGCGTAGGCGGCGGCGAGGAGCGCCTTCGAGTGGACGGCGAGCTCGGAGAGCTTGTGCTCGCGGATGTAGTCCATCATCCCGACGTCGGCCTTGCCGGCGCGGCCGAGGACGTAGAGGTCGTAGACCACGCGCTCGAGATCCGACGAGCCGGTCTGCATCTTCGACTTGGCGTCGCCGGCGATGTAGGCGAGGGCGCGATCGTAAATGCCCGGCTCGACCTGGTGCCCGGCGCGGCGGGCCTCGACGAGGAAATGCGTCGCGTAGGTCGAGCCGTACGGCCACGGCGAGGCGCCGTACGGCCACATCGCGAAGCCGCCGGAGACGGTCTGCATCGTGCCGAGGCGGCGGACGCCCTCGCGCACCATCGCCGCCGACTCATTGTTCGCGAAGGCATCGGGGTCGAGCTCCTTGGCCAGGTCGCCGAAGTAGAGGAGCGGAAAGACCGACGACGTCGTCTGCTCGACGCAGCCGTACGGGTAGTGCAGCAGGTACGTGAGCTTGCCGCGGAACTGCACGGTCGGGATCGGGCTGATGACGAGCGTGCGCTCGACCGAGGCGGGCATGAACGTCGTCACGTCGTCGGTTAACGCCGCGTTCGTCGTGAAGACGCCGCTCGTCTCGTCGCTCTCCGGCGGCAGCGGCCAGCGCACCGGGATCGTCAGCTTCGTCGCGGCGCTTTCGCCGTTGCCGCTCGCGGTGATGGAGACGTCGATCTGGCCGGGCTGGGGCGGAGGTTGGAGCGGGAGGTAGATGGTTTTCTCGGTGCTGTTGGCGATGTCGAGGCGCTGCGTGTTAATGACAAAGGAGCCAGCCCGCCCCGTGTCGTTGCGCAGCGTCACCGGCACCGACACCTGATCGCCGACGGCCACGAATCTTGGCGCCGTCGCGGTGAGCACGAGCGGGTCGTGCACGCGCACCATCGTCTCGCTCGAGCCGAAGCGGCGGCCGTGGTGCACGACGGCCATGACGCGCACGCCGCCGTTGAAGTCGGGGATGTCGAAGGTGAACTTCGCGCGGCCGCTCGCGTCGGCCTTCAGCACGCCCGACCAGTAGGCGACCGGCTTGGCGCGGCGGATGGAGTCGGCGCGGACGTACTGCGCTCCGGCGTCCTTCCCCTCGCCGCCGCCCGCCACCTTTTTCCCGTTCGGCTTCACCTCGGGGAGCAGCAGGGCGAAGATGTCGTGCGTCGAGACGCCGAGGGCGCGGCGGCGGTAGAAGTGGGCGAAGGGATCGGGCGTCTTCTGGGCGATGAGCTGGAGGATGCCTTCGTCGACGGCGGCGATCGTCACCACCGCGCCCGGATCGGCCGTGACTTCGACCGGCAGCTTGCGATGCGAGCGCAGCTCGGCCGGCGCTTTGATGGCGGGCTTGACGTGGTTCGCCTCGCGGTCGACGTTGACGGCGATCGCGCCGAACGCGCGCCCGGCCTCGCCCGGCTCGAGGTCCTTCGCGGCGCGTACGACGGTGGCGGTGATGAAGGCGTTCGGACGGAGCGCACCGTCGAGCGGCACCTTGATCGCGGCGGTGTTGCCGGTGAGCGTCTCGACGGCGCTGTACGTCACCTCGTCGCGCTCCACGGTCACGAGGAGCTTCCCGGAGAACGGCGCGCGGACCTGCAGCGTCGCGACATCGCCCGGCGCGTATTCGGCCTTGTCGAGATCGAGCTGCAGCCGCCCGGGGTTCTTCATCGCCCACGGCGAATAGCCCCAGCCGCCGGCGCAGAAATCGACCTGCGCCGACGCGCCGCTCTCCGGGTCGCTCACCACCACGCGGTACGTCCGGTAGCCGTTGGAAACGAACGTGAAGGTGCCGCGCGACGCGCCGGGAGGGATGGCTTTGGTGGAGAGGAGCACGCTGTCGCGCGTGCTCTCGTAGTCGTAGCCGCCGTTCGCGGTCTTGCGCAGGACGGTGTGCCACTGGTCCTCGAAGAGCTCGGCGCGCAGCGCGCCGCTCGGGACGGGCTTGCCGTCCTTCGACACGGAGACCCACTCGAACGCGACCGGCTTGCCGGGCTTGGCGTAGTCCTCCCCTTCCCTGCGCACGCCGACGTACGATTTCCAGGGGTGCACAGGAACGTGTGCAACGGCGGAGACGCCGCGCCCGCCCTGCTCCTGCACGCGGGAGGTGACGATGGCCTCGAGCGACGACGGCACGAGCATGCGCGGCGGGATCGGCACCTTCAGCTCGTGCAGGCCCCTGGCGTCGAGCGTGCCGCTGTCGTTGGCGAGCTCGCGGGGGTCGAACTTGCGGTCGCCGTTGCTGAAGCTGAAGTCGTCGAAGCCGTCGGGATGGAACGCCGCCGGCGCCAGGCGCACGCGCGTGTCGACGGCCAGGTTCGCCGCGGGCGGCCCGAAGAGGTAGACGCTGCTGACGTCGACGACGAGATCGTCGCCCGGCGCGGCGTCCTTCGTCTTCGGCTTGATCTCGACCTTGATGCGGTCGGGGACGAACTCCTCGACGTTGAAGAAGTAGGTGCCGATGACGTCCTTGCCGGCGATGAGGTCGAGGCGATGGCGGCCCGTGCGCGCGTACGGCGGGAGCTTGAGCGTGAAGGGGGCGATGCCGCTCTCGCTCATGGTCAACCGGAACGACTCGCGCTCGTCGTTGCCGTCGAAGTGCTTGGCCACGAGCGGGAGTTGCGGCGGCGCGCCGAGGGCGCGGTCGCGCACGACGGCCAGGCCTTCGACGCTCTCGCCGGGGCGGTAGATGTCGCGCTCGCCGTAGAGAAACGCGCTGTAGCCGCCGGCGCCCGGCGTGTCGCCGGCGACATCGAACGGCGAGAGGTCGATCTCGGTCTTGCCGAAGACGAGGAAGGAGAAGTCGCCGCCGCGCTGCACGGTGATCATGAAGGGACGCTTCTTCTTCGCGACCTTGGCGGTGAAGAGGCCGCGGGCGTCGGTGCGGCCCGCCGCCAGCACCTGATTTTGATCGCTGACGATGGTGACGCTGGCGTCGCTCACCGCGCCGAGGTCCTTGAACGACGACACCCACACGGTCATGTGCTCGTCGCCCCACTTGGCCACGACGCCGAGGTCGGTGATGAGGATCCAGCGCGTCGCGTTGCAGTTGCACTCGCCGCCGCCGCCGCCGTGCATCAGCGTGACGCGGTAGAGCCCCGGCTCGTGCTTGCGGACGTACGGCTCGAGAGAGACGGTGGTGACGCTCTTGCGGTTGTGCTGGTTGCGGAAGACGAGTTTCTTGCGGGCGATGGGATCACCCATCGTGTGCGAGACCGGCGCGACGAAGTCCTGGGGGTCGTTGTCGTAGTCGTAGTCTTCGTCCTCGTCGCTGTCGGACTCGGTGCGCGGGTACCAGTAGTCATTCGCCAGCAGGTAGAAGACGTTGTTGCGGTAGACGCGGTCGATGGCCAGCACGGCCTTGTCGACGTTGACGGACTCGATGGCCACGGACTTGTAGCCGCTCGAGGAGAGGAACATCCCCTCGCTCTGGAAGTCGAGGCGGGCCTTGAGGTCGGGGAAGGTGACGGTCGTCGCGTAGTCGTTCTCGAGCGTGGCGTCGTCGACGGCGGGCAGGCCCTTGCCGACGACGACGTCGTACGCCGCGCCAGCGGTGAACGGCCCGGTGAAGAGCAGCTCGTTCCCCTGCGTCGAAACGTGAACTTTAACAGGAGGCTTTACTGTGACGAATTTCCCGGCGACGTCGGGGTTCACGGCTGAGGAGAGCTCGATCTTCAGCGTCGACTCGCCGTCGCCGGAGAGCGGCTCGACGTTGCGCACGGCGAGTTTCTCCGCCGATCCGATCTTGACCTCGGCGACGAAGTCCTTCTCCAGCGTCTGGCCGTTGATGCCGGTGCCGACGCTTTTGTCGACGACGATCTTGACGGTGCGCTCGTCGCGGGTCTTCGGCAGCGGCTTGGAACGGAAGGCGATGACCTCGCGCGTGCCGCCGTCGACAAGGATCTCCAGCGGCTGGCGGTCGCCGCCGTCGAGGAGGCTGACGCGAGTGACGAGGATCTCCGGGCTGACCCAGTAGTTGAAGTGGACTTCGCCCATCAGCACGACCTGCCGCGGCGCCGACGGCAGCGGCTCCTCAGCGGTGGTGATGCGCTCGATGACGAGGTGGTCGAGGGCGACCTTGACCTCGCCGTCGCCGCGGAAGTGCTGCCCGCTGACGATGAGGCGCGGCGTCTTCAGGGCGATGCGGTACTCGCGCCCGATCTCGAAGCCGCCGGCGGGCGCGAAGCGCAGGACGTTGTTCGCGCGCCAGCGCCAGACGCCGGTGACGCCCGGCTCGACGGTGGCGGGCGGGGGATCGATGATCTCGCCGGGGCGGGCCACATCGATGGGCTTGTCGAAGATGATGTCGACCCACTCGCGCCCGCGCTTGTCGACCTGGACGTCGAAGACGCCGATCGAATTCGGATCGTCGGCGCGGGCTCGGCGGGTGAGGAGAACGCTGAAGGCGCCGCTGGCGACGACGAGCGCGGCGAGCGCCGCCAGGATCGAAATGGTCCGCTTTTCCATGCGGACAAGAGGCGTCCGCATTGCGCAAGGGGCGTTACAAAATCAAGGAAAGATGCGGGCGATTCATGGCAAAAGTATGGCGGGCAGGACGAGGTACATGGTGGCGTCGGCGATGAGGTGCGCGAGGACGGCCCATTCGAGCCCGCGCCGCCAGTAAAGCCAGCCGAGGGCGACGCCGGCGATGCCGTTGAGGACGATGGCGCGCAGGTATGGGTGCGGGACGTTGGCGAGGTTCGCGACGTGGGCCAGGCCGAAGAGCAGCGCGGCGACGGCGATGCCGATCCAGATCGCCGGCGTCGCTTTTTTCAACGCCAGGTAGCTCAGCCAGGCCACGAGGGTGGAGATGACGACGCGGAAGACGAGCTCCTCGGCGATGCCGGCGTAGCTGACGATGACGATGCGCGTCGCCAGCGGCTGGGCGACGAAGGCGCGCACGCGCTCCATGCTGACGCCGGCGAAGAGCGCGCGATCGATGGCCAGGATGAGCGGCGGCAGCAGGAGGCCCGTGGCGACGGCGAGGCCGAGGGACGCTTTCCATCCGCGGCCCATCGCGAGATTCAGCGGCGTGCCGAGGCCGAGCGGCGGAGGAGGCCAGCGCAGTCTCATACGATGCAGTGAATCGCTTCGCGCAGGCGCATGGCCGTGGGGCAGTGCTTCTGCGCGTACCAGCCGAGGGCAACGGCGAAGATCAGCACGGCCGCGAACGGAACGGCCGTGGCGCGGATGACGCTCCCCTCCCAACTGCCGCCGCCGATCTTCTTGGCCCGCCGCGTCAGCGCCGCAGCCAGCGCTCCCTGAAACGCGGCCTCGGAGAGGATCGTCGGCGCGGCCCAGATCACGTAGATCGCCGCCACGGCGATGGCCAGGACGAGCAGCACGACGAGGATGACGACGCCGAGGTCGTCGCTGTCGCAGACGTCGCCGAGGCTGAAGCCCGACGACGACGACGACGACGATGACGACGACGTCGATGCCTTCGCCGGCGCGCCCCACGACCCGCCCGCCCCGGCGCCGCCGAAGCTGCTGCCGCCGCCGGACGCGAATTGCGGGCCGCCCGACGGGATGCCGTCGCCATCGAAGTCGACGGCGTCGACGACGTCGAGCCAGCCGCCGCCGTCCGACTTGCGGGCCGCGCAGTGCGCGACGTAGCGGAGCCACAGCTTGATGAAGCCGAGGAAGGCCAGGAACGAGATCACCACGGCCAGGCCGTAGCGGAAGGCCAGATTGCGCTCGTGCGTGATCAGCAGGATCTTCGTGATCAGCAGGCCGACCGCAACCGTCCCGCCGACGATCACGAACATGTGGACGCGGAGGAAAAAGCGGCCGCGGACAGTCACGTCAGTGCACGTGCGCGTGGTCGTGCACGTGGCTCCCGTGCGTGTGGCCTTCCATCCCCGACTCCACCTGCGCCGCCACCTGGCGGGCCAGCTCGCGGAAGGCCGCGGCCGCGGGCGAGCCCGGGTCGAGGACGACGATCGGCTCGCCGCTGTCGCCGCCGACGACGACCTTCGGGTCGAGCGGCACCTCGCCGAGGAACGGCACGCCGAGCATCTCCGCGGTCTTCTTGCCGCCGCCGTGGCCGAAGATCTCCTCGCGCTCTCCGCAGTGGCGGCAGATGTAGTAGCTCATGTTCTCGACGATGCCGAGGACCGGCACGTTGACCTTGCGGAACATGGCCAGACCTTTGCGGGCGTCGATCAACGCCACGTCCTGCGGCGTCGTCACGACCACCGCCCCCGTCAGCGGCACCTTCTGCGTCATCGTCAGCTGCGCGTCGCCGGTGCCGGGCGGGAGGTCGATGATCATAAAGTCGAGCTCGCCCCACTTCACGTCGGTGAGGAACTGGTCGAGCGCTTTCATGACCATCGGGCCGCGCCAGATCACCGGCGTGTCGGGATCGGTGATCAGGCCGAGGGACATCGTCTTGATGCCGTGGTTCTCCATCGGCATGATCTTCTCGTCGTGCTCGTCGATCTCCGGACGGCCGGCGATGCCGAGCATCATCTGCTGGGAGGGGCCGTAGATGTCGGCGTCGAGCATGCCGACGGTATAGCCGAGGGCGCGGAGCGCGAGGGCCAGATTCGTCGACACGGTCGACTTGCCGACGCCGCCTTTCCCCGAGGCCACGGCGATCTTGAAGCGCACGCCCTCGAGCAGCTGCGCGGGCGGCTGCGCCCCCTGGGGCATGCCGCTCTGGCGGCTGCCGATGTCGAGGCGGACGTCGACGTCGGTCACGCCGGGGATCTTCCGCACGGCGGCCTCGGACTCGCGCTTGAGCGTGGCGCCGACGGTCGGGTTCTCGGTCTGGAAGTGGATGGTGAAGGCCACGCGGCCGCCGCTGACCTCGACGTCGCGGACGAAGCCGAACGAGACGATGTCGCGCGACAGCCCGGGGAACTTAACGGTTTTGAGCGCCTCGAGCACCTGCTCCTGCGTTGCCATTCTTTTTCTCCTCTTTGAAGTGCTCGTACGACGCGGCGACGATGGGAATCGCTTCCTCCGAGGTGGCCACGACGTGGGCGATCTCGAGGTCGGGAGGACTGGCCAGGCCGCGCTCGATCATCGTCGCATTCGCCCACTCGAGCAAGCCGTTCCACATTGTACCGACCAGGATCAGCGGGTGCTCGCGCATGTGCTTGACCTGCAGCAGCTGCCAGACCATGAAGAGCTCGAGCGCGGTGCCGATGCCGCCCGGAAAAACGATGAAGGCGGAGGAGAGGCGGACGAAGTGGTGCAGGCGCGAGAAGAACGTCCGGTGCCGGAAGACTTTGTTGACGAACGGATTCGCCCCCTCCTCGGTGGGGAGATGGATGGCCAGGCCGAAGGAGCGGGCGTGGCTGTCGACCTGCCCCTCCATCGCGCCGGCGTTGGCCGCTTCCATCAGGCCGGGGCCGCCGCCGGTGACGATGTCGATGCCCATCCGGGCCAGCTCGTAGCTGAGCTTCTTGACCTCTTCGTAGATCGGATCGCCGCGACGGATGCGCGAGCTGCCGAAGACGGAGACGCGGTAATGCTCGACGCGCTCGGGCTGGATCTGGTCGAGATCGTTGATGGTCTCCCAGAGCTGGTAGATGGCCTTGTCGAGGATGTGCGTCGGGTCGACGCCGCCCTGTTTTTTCTGCTGTTCCTTGCGAAGGGTCTCGAGCTGGGGTGTGGTCGTGCGTTCCGCCATCGGGAGGGTAAGACTACTTCACAATCCACACGTCCTTCGCAAACTCCTTGAGCTTCGGCTCGGCGGCGCGGGCCTCGGACTCGGAATTGAACTTGACCCGGACTTTGAAGGTGGCGCCGGCACGCTCGACGTAGGCAGTGGTGAAGCCTTTGTCGATGAGGGTGGCAGCAAGGGCCTCGGCGGTCTTCTGATCAGCGGAGACGAGGAGCTGAGCGTAGACGGGGGTCGCGGGTCGCGCCACCGTCTCGGTGGCCGTAGGGGCAGCGTCTCGCTGCACGGGAGCAGTCGTGTCGGCCGGGACGGCCGGCACGACGATCGACGGGACGTCGGCGCGACTGGCAGTCGTGTCGGTCTTCTGCTTGAAGTCGTCGGCGCCGAGCTCGACGATCTTTCCTGAGTCGTTGCGGGGCTTGACCGCCGCGGCTTCGCTGATGACCGCGGGCTCTTTCTTGACGACGAGGCGGTCCTCGCCCTGGCCGCGGCCGATGACGAGGCCGAAGGCGAAGGAGGCCGCGAGCGAGAGCAGCAGCAGGACGAAGGCCATGAAGGCCTGTCCGGCCGTGAGCGAAATTTCGTAGTGGGATTGATCGTCGGTGAGCAGTTCGTCAGACATCACGCCCTCCCCTTTCTTCACTTCGTCTGAGACGCGGCCGGCGCCGCAGCGTTCCAGTTTGTGTGATAGACGACGCCGTTGTCAAAGTAGATCGCGGCGGCCCCTCCGTCGGACTTGGGGTAGATCCAGACCGCGAAGACCCGGCTGTTCTGCTCGACCTGCTTGATCCAGTCCTCGCGCGGGAGGCCGACGAGGCGGCGCACGTCGTCCTCTTTCATGCCGGTCTTGACGTTGGCGAAGCCGCTCATGGAGACGTAGCGGCGCTGTTCGACGTAGGCGATGCGCCCCTTGGCGTCGGCGTTCTCGGGATCGACGGCCAGGGCCTCGCGGTACTTGGCCAAGGCCTGGTCGTAGCGCGAGAGGACGTTCATGTAGTCGTCGCCGACGAGGATCTTCTCCCGCGCCAGGACCTTGGCCGCGCGCGGATCGTGGGTGCGGTCGTGGTACTCGGCGAGCTTGCCCATGAAGGTGGAGAGGACGTCGTCGAGCTTGCGGTGGTTCTCGAGGTCGACTTCGATCATCTGCTTGCGCGACGCGCTCGGCGGCGCGATCGGCTGGGCCTTGCGCAAGGTCTCGATCCAGGCGTAGTCGGCGGTGAGGAGGTTCCACTCCTTATCGT
>JBKOUP010000065.1:0-8225 GCA_046723495.1 Acidobacteriota bacterium | reverse complement strand
GCAGAAGGTCATCGAGCTGGCCCCGACCAGCGACGAGGCCAAGGACGCCAAGGAGTATTTGAAGTCGATCAAGTAGCTCCGCCCCTAAAACCGCACGTGGTTGGAGGCGCAGCGGTACCCGCCGCCTCCGACCACGCTGCGCGCCAGCGGCGGGAAGAGATCGAGCCGGTAGCCGCCGGCGGTGAAGGCCTCGCGCGCGGCGCGGTCCATCGACGGCAGCAGCGTTGCGAAGCCTTCCGCGCGACGCGGTTCCAGCACCACGTTGTTCACGGTGAGGACGAAGGCCTGGCCCGGCATTTTCAACATCGGCACGCGGCGCACGGTCATGCCGTCGCGGCGCAGCTCGGCGGCGATCTCGTCGAGGAATTGCTGGAGCGCCGCGCTCTGCGAATCGGCAACCACGGACGCGCTCTCGCTGAAGCCGTACGCCGCGCGCAGCGCGTTCCACTCCGCCGGCGTGGCCTTGCGCGCGGCGGCCGCGCCGAGGGTCACGTCGGCGACGAGCGCGCCGGTCTTGCCGCCGGCGCGCGGGAGCAGCGTGACGATCGAGTCGAGATCGTAGCCGGCGCCGCCGGCCAGGCGGGCGATCTCCTCGGGTGCCGACGGCATGGCATGGACGAAGCGCACCGGCGCGTGGAAGAAGTCGCCGAGCTCGCGCGCGGCGCGCTTCACCGCGTCCGCGTAGCGCTCGACGCCGGCACGCGTCCCGAACGTCTCCACCGGCACGTGATCGAGCCCGAGCAGCGCCAGCGCCCGCGGCTCGACGCTGTGGATGCTGATCCACACCGCCTTCGGCGTGTGCAGGACGTGGCCGTTGTGGAACGGCACCGGCGCGACCGTCCAGCACGTGGCCGGCAGTGAGTCGACCAGGGCGCGCACCATGTTCTGATCCTCTTCGCGATGCGGCTGCAGGTTCGGGCGGTTGACGAAGACGACGCCGTTCGCCGAGCGGCCGACGATGAACGGATCGCGCGGCCACGGCGAGAAGACGCGGTCGAGATCGTCGGCCAGATCGAGGTGGAGGCGCTGCGCGTGCGGCGCGAGTGCCGCGCGCATCGGAGCGTCGGCGAGGACGACGATGCGCCGCTTCGGCGAGGCGGCGTGCACGGCCTCGACGAATCGCAGCGCCTCGGCCGGCGTGAACGAGGTCGTGTTCAGCGAGAAGATCGACGCCTCGATCGCGCTGCTGCCGTCGTCGGGAAGGCGCAGCGAGCGGTCGAACGTCACGCGGCGCTCCCGGCTCGTGCGCGGGATCCAATGCGCGGCCGCCGCCGCGGCCTCGGCCGTGTCGAAGTCGAGCGCGGCGGAGGCCGTGAGCTCGTGCAGCACCGCCCGCGCCGCCGCCGGCGGGAGCTTGGCCAGCGTGGCCGGCAGGTACGCGTCGATGCGCGCGCGGAACGCGGCGTCGGTGCCGTAGCGGAACGGATCGACGACGGCGATCGCTGTCAGCCGTTGAAGATCGAGCGATCCCGCCGCCGCGCGCGCGACCTCGGCCAGATACGCGGCCACCGTCGCGCCGTCGTTCCCCACGATCGCCGTGCCGAGGTTGCGAAGGATGGCCGGCTCGAGCCCCGGCTGCGCGGCGAGGATGCGCGCCAGCTCAGCGGGCGGCACGCGCGCCAGCAGTGCATGCGCGAAGGGCTCGGCGTCCGACGCGGCGGGCCAGCCCGACGCCGGCAGGGGCGGGATCGGCGGAACGTTGGCCTGCTGCGCGGACAGGAACGCGAGCGTCGCCGCCGCGATCAGCAGGACCCTCGAGCCTCTCCTCACGACGCCCCGCAACGCGTGGAATGAAACGGCTATGCCCGTCATTTGGTCGTTCGCATGCGTCCGCGTCTGCTCCTCGTCATCGGCCTGATTTTCGCCGCCTGCGCGCGCCACGGCGCCGTCGACACGAAGGGGCCGATCATCATCATCTCCATCGACACCCTTCGCTCCGATCATCTCCCCGCGTACGGCTATGGCAAGGTGGAGACGCCGAACCTCGACGCCTTCCGCAAGGATTCGATCCTCTTCCAGCGCGCCTATTCGGAATGCCCGCTGACGCTCGTCTCCCACGCCAGCCTCCTCACCGGCCTTCTCCCCGCCGACCACGGCATCCGCGACAACCTCGGCTACAACCTCAACCCGAAGGTCAAGACCATCGCCGAGCTCCTCAAGACCAAGGGCTACGCGACCGGCGCGGCCGTCTCCGCCGTCGTCCTGCGCGGCGACTCCGGCCTCAACCGCGGCTTCGACTTCTGGGACGAGGACATCGACCTCGACACCACCGCCATCACCATCGGCCGCTCGCAGCGCAACGGCGACGTCACGCGCGAGGCCGCGCAGAAATGGATCGGCGGGCACAAAGCGCAGCCGTTTTTCTTCCTCTTCCACATCTACGAGCCGCATTCGCCGTACGAGCCGCCCGAGCCGTTCAAGACCAAGTACGGCAACAGCTACGACGGCGAGGTCGCCGCGGCGGACGCGATCGTCGGCCGCTTCGTCGACTACCTGAAGGAGCAGGGCCTCTACGACCGCGCCACGATCGTGCTGATGTCCGACCACGGCGAAGGACTCGGCGAGCACGGCGAGGAAGAGCACGGCATCCTCCTCTACCGCGAGGACATCCAGGTGCCGCTGATGCTGAAGCTGCCCAAGAACGCGCAGCACGGCCAGTCCGTGACCACGCCGGTGCAGCTGCTCGACATCTTCCCGACCATTGCCGGCGCGTTCGGATTCAACGAGAAAGTCGAAGGGCGCTCCCTGCTCGACGCCGCCGACGGCAAGGTCGCCGGCGATCGTCCGCTCTATGCCGAGACGTATTACCCGCGGCTGCACTTCGGCTGGAACGACCTGCACTCCATCGTCGCCGGTGCGGACCATTACATCCACGCGCCGAAGCCGGAGCTCTACGACCTCGGCGCCGATCCCGCGGAGCTGAAGAACGTCCTCGCCGACAAGCGCCGCGTCTACATCGCATTGCGCGAGCGCATCCAGCCGTACATCCACGCCGCCGCCGCGCCCGCCACCGTCGACGAGGAGCAGAAGCAGCAGCTCCTGGCCCTCGGCTACGTCGGCTCGACCGTCTCGACGAAGCCCGACGAGGTCCTGCCCGATCCGAAAGAGAACATCGGCAAAGCCAACGACATCAACCGCGCCTATCGCGCCTACATCAAAGAAAACTACGCCGAGGCCGACCGCCTCACGAGCGCGCTCCTGCACGACAACCCCCACATGATCGACATCTGGACGTTGCGCGCGCGCGTGATGGCGAAGCTCAATCGTATGGACGAGGCCATCGACTCCGCGAAGGAGGGGCTGAAGCTCTCGCCCGGCACGGTCAGCCTGGCCGGCATGGTGGCGAGCTTCGCCATCGACGCCCAGCGCTACGACGAGGCCGAGAAGCACGCCCGCCTGACGCTGAAGGAGACGCCGTTCGAGGCCCACCAGCTCCTCTCCCAGGTCTGGCTCGGCCGGAAGGACTACGCGAAGGCGCGCCAGGAGGCGCAGGCGGCGGCGCAAATCCATCCGGGGCGCCCGTCGACGTCGCTGTTGATGGCCCGCATCAACATGGAGTCGGGCGATCCCCAGGCCGCGCTCAACGGCATCGATCAAACCACCGCGGAGCTGGCGCGCCGGCAGTCGAAGCCGATGCCGAAGCTGAATTTCTATCGCGGCGATGCGCTGGCGCGACTCGGCCGCGCCGACGAGGCCGAGGCCGCGTTCCGCGAGGAGATCCGCCTCTTCCCGAGCGATCCGCAGGCGTACAAGAACCTCATCCTTCTCTATACGATGGAAGGGAAGGCGCGTGATGCGACGGAGTTGATCTTCTCGCTGGAGAAGGCTTCGCCGACGCCGCCCGCATACCTGGCCATCAGCCAGACCCTCAAAGCCCTCGGCGACGTCAACGGCGCGCGCTTCTGGGCCGCGCGGGGCCTGAGCCGCTTCCCGGCCGATCGCCAACTGCAGGCGGCGTATCGCGGATGAACGGAATGCGCGAGTGGCGCCCCACACCCCGCCGTAGGCCACCCACTCCCCCCTCGCGGGGAGAGGGCCGGGGTGAGGGGCGCCTCTCGCGCATCCTGTTGCTCCTCGCCTTCGCTCTTTTCGCCAGCCATCGACGCGAATCCGTCGCCCCCGCCGGCGACAAGCCCGACATCATCCTCGTCACCATCGACACGCTGCGCGCCGACTCCGTCGGCTTTGCCGGCAACCAGAACGTGAAGACGCCGTTCCTCGACAAGCTCGCCTCCGAGGGCGTCGTCTTCGCCAACGCGCACGCGCACAACGTCATCACCCTGCCGTCGCATACGAACATCCTCACCGGCCTCTATCCGTACCAGCACGGCGTCCGCGAGAACGCCGGCTACAAGCTCTCCCCGAAGTTCGAGACCGTGGCCACCATGCTGCGCCGCGCCGGCTACACGACGGGCGCGTTCATCGGCGCCTATCCGCTCGACTCGCGCTACGGCCTGAACCAGGGCTTTGACACCTACGACGACAACTACGGCAAGGGCGAGGCCACGCTCGATTTCTCGATTCAGGAGCGCCCGGCCTCGGCGGTGCTCGACGCCGCCTCGACGTGGTGGCGCGCCAACGCCTCGAAGAAGCGCTTCCTTTGGATTCACCTCTACGATCCGCACGCCCCCTACCGCCCGCCCGAGCCGTTCGCCACGCAATACGCCGCCGATCCGTACCTTGGCGAGATCGCCGCCGTCGACGATGCCATGGGCCGCCAGCTCGCGCCGTTGCTCGAATCGAATCCTCTGCTCATCGTCACCGCCGACCACGGCGAGGCCCGCGGCGACCACGGCGAGCTGACGCACGGCCTCTTCGCCTACGAAGCGACGCTGAAGATCCCGCTGATCGTGCATCAGAACGGCGCGATCAAGCATCGTCTCGAGAACGGCTACGCGCGCCACATCGACATCGTTCCCACCATCCTCGAGCGCGCCGGCATCGCCAAACCCGCCGCGCTCCTTGGCGACTCGCTGCTGAAGAACGGCGTCAATCGCGACTCCTACTTCGAGTCCCTCAGCACCGCCATCAACCGCGGCTGGGCGCCGCTCACCGGCGTCATCCGCGGCAGCGAGAAGTACATCGATCTTCCGATCTCCGAGCTCTACGACCTGCCGCGCGATCCCGGCGAGAAGAACAACCTCCGCGACGCCCAGCGCCGCGACGTCGATCAGGCCCGCCGGTTTCTGGCCTCGCTGCACGCGCAGTTCAACGCGCCGAACCGCGACGTCAGCGCCGAGGAGAAAGCGAAGCTGCGCAGCCTCGGCTACATCAGCGGCGGCGCCGGGATGAAGGCCAGCTACACCGCCGCCGACGATCCGAAGAACCTCGTGCAACTCGACAACGAGATGCACCAGGTCGTCGACGCCTACGAACGCCACGACACGGCCACGGCCCTGAAGCTGGCGCGGCACGTCGTCGCGGCCCGGCCCGAAATGGCCGCGGGGCGCGAGCTGCTCGCCTTCGTCCTGCAGCAGTCGGAGCACGTCCCCGAGGCCATCGAGAACCTGCGCGCCGCGATCAAGACCGGGCAGGAGACCTCCGGCACGCGCGTGCAGCTCGGCCTTCTCCTCACCGAGAGCGGCAAGATCGACGAGGCCGTGCAGGTGCTCGCGCCGCTGGCCGCGTCGGACGATCCTGACGCCCTCAACGCCTACGGCGTGGCGCTGGCCGACCAGGGCCATCTCGACGAAGCAACGAAGCAGTTCGAGCGCGTGCTGCAATCGGATCCGAACAACGCTCCGGCGCTGCAGAACCTCGGCGTCGTGGCCTTGCGCCGCGACGACGTCAACGGCGCGATGTCGTACCTCACGAGAGCGCTTGCGCTCAATGCTCGTCTGCCGCTGGCGCTGAACACGCTCGGCGTCGTCTATGCCCGGCAGGGCGACTACGCCCGCGCCGTCGACTCGTGGAACAAGGCCGTCGGCATCGATCCGCGGCAGTACGACGCCCTTTTCAACATCGGCCTCGTGGAGGGGCGCGCCGGTCATCGCGCCGAGGCCCGCGCGGCGCTGGAGCGCTTCATCGCCACGGCCCCGAAAGACCGCTACGGTGACGACCTGGCAACGGCACGGCAAGCTCTGGCGTCGTTGCAGTAAACTCTTGCGATGCAACCGAAAGCTGTCGCCGTTCTTCTCTCCGTCATCGCCGTCTCCGCGTTTGCCTCCGAAGGAAAACTGACCCCCGTTCCCACCGCCGCCGCCGGTCCTCAGACCGTGGGCGCGGCGATGCAGCGCTTCCGCGAGGTCCATCCCGCGCCGCTGCGCATCGCCAAAACAGTGAACAAGCTCGGCCGCGTGCGCGCCAACGTCATCGAATACGAGACCGCCGACGCCGCCTTCCTCATCCCCGCCGCCGGCAGCGTGCAGGGCAGCAATGGGACGTTCTTCCGCTCCGACGTCACCTTCGTGAACTACAACGACGCCGCCCAGAACATCGGCGTCGGATTCCTGGTGAACGGTCAGGACAACTCCAAGGCGCCGCTGACCCACTTCACCATCAACGCCCAGAGCGTCGTCACGGTCAACGACTTCGTCGCCACCACGCTGAAGACGAGCGGCCTCGGATCGCTGCTCGTCATCGCCTACGATTCCACCGGCACGAACGTCGACAGCGAGGCCTTCATCGACGCCTTCTCACGCATCTGGACGCCGCAGCCGGGCTCGACCGGCACCGTCTCGCAGAGCTTCCCGGCCGTGTCGCTGTTCGACTCCGTCGACGACTTCACCGCCATCGCTCTCGGCTTGCGGGCCGACGCGACTTTCCGCACGAACGTCGGCGTGGTGAACCTCGACAGCGTGAAGCACACCTGGACGGTCAGCTCGGTCAACGTCAGCGGGAAAAACTTCACCATGACCGTGCAGCCGTTCTCGCTCAGCCAGACCGGCGTGCCGGCCGACTGGGCCGGCAACGGCGGCAACCTCTCGCTCGCGTTCGACGTCCCCGATACCGGCTTCACGTGGAGCGCGTACGCCAGCTCGGTCGACAACGTCACCGGCGACGGCTGGGTAGCCCGCGGGACGCAATAGAACGCTTGCAGGACCTGTCGAGCTTCGAAGAACGCATCGGCCACCGCTTCGCGCGGCAGGACGTGCTGGCGCGCGCCCTGACGCATAAGTCGTTCGCGCATGAGTCCAAGCAGGAGGACGTGCGCGACAACGAGACGTTCGAATTCCTCGGCGACTCCGTGCTCGGCTTCGTCATCGGCGATCTTCTCTTCCAGCGTTTCCCGCAGCTCGACGAAGGACCGCTGTCGAAGATCAAAGCCCATCTCGTGAGCGCCACGAGCCTGGCCGCGAAGGCGCGCGCGTACGACATGGGCGACGTCATTCGCCTCGGCGTCGGCGAGGAGAAGTCGGGCGGGCGGAGGAAGGACTCGCTGCTGGCCAATCTCTTCGAGGCCGTCATCGCCGCGATCTATCTCGACGGCGGCATCGACCCGGCCCGAGCGCTGATCGAGCGCTCCTTCGGCGACGACATTGCCGGCATCGACGCCGACGATCTCCTCTTCCACGATTACAAGACCGCGCTGCAGGAGCTGGCCCAGGGGCAGGGACTGCCGCTGCCCGAATACCACGTCGTCGACGAGGTCGGCCCCGATCACGACAAGCGCTTCGTCGTCGAGGTGAAGGTCGGCAGCCTGACCACGCGCGGCGAGGGGACGTCGAAGAAAGAGGCGCAGCAACAGGCGGCCAAGCATGCATTGCGGGACGCGACGTAAGATCGGCGTCGCGATCCTCGCGCTCGTCGCCTTCGGCGCCGCGAGCAACCCCGACCTCGCAAAAATCCGCGCCGACATCGCCCGCCTCCGCCAGCGCCTCGACGTCGTGAAGTCGCAGCAGCAGAGCGCGCAGCAGCAGCTCGAGGAGGCCGACCTCGAGCTCGGCATCCGCACGCGCGAGCTCGACCTCGCCGTCGACATGCAGACGCGCCTCGAGCAGGAGCAGAAGAACGTGGAGGCGCAGATCGCCGAGCTCGGCCCGCGCATCGAGCGGCAGAAGAAGTTCCTGGCCCGCCGCCTCGGCGCGCTCTACCGCCTCGGCGGGCTGAGCTACGTCCGCCTGCTGCTGTCGATCGACGAAAATCGCGATCCGCTCGAGGCCATGTCGATGCTCAGCTACCTCGTCTCGCGCGACGCCCGCGCCGTGTCGCGCTTCCAGGCCTCGCGCGCCCAGCTGGCCGCGCGCGTGGCCGACCTCGGCGAGCGCCGCCGCCGCGTCCTGGCC
>JBKOUP010000023.1:0-9380 GCA_046723495.1 Acidobacteriota bacterium | reverse complement strand
GCATCAACCAGCGCGAATGGGCGGGCGTGCCGCTCGGCAGCGGCGTGGTGGGCATCGTGGCCGAGCGCGGCCAGCGCTTCGTCGTCACCGAGTCGCTCAAGCAGCCGTTCGGGCGCGAAGAGCAGCTCACGGCCTGCCTCCCGCTCAAGCTCGACGAGAAAGTCGTCGGCGTCATCGGCATCTTCCGCCTGCTGCAGCAGAAGCAGGGGCTGGAGCAGGTCGACTTCGAGCTGTTCGATCTCCTCAGCTCCCACGCCGCCTCCGCGCTGTACTGCACGCGCCTGAAGGAAGTGTTGTCATGAACCGCGAGCGGCACTACCTGCAGCCCGGGCACGTGCTCGTGCCGGCCACACCGTCGGCAATCACGACGATCCTCGGCTCGTGCGTGGCGGTCTGCCTGTGGGAGCCGCAGCGCGGCATCGGCGGGATGAACCACTTCATGCTGCCGGCGGGGAACGTCTCGCCGCGCTTCGGCCCGGCGGCGATGGAGCAGCTCGTGGCCCGGATGCGCGAGGCCGGCGCGCGCCTGCCGCTGCTGCGCGCGCGCGTCTACGGCGGCGCGTGCATGCTCGAGCTCCCCGCGGCAGCGCAGCTCGGGCGGAAGAACGCCGAGCTGGCCCACGACTTCCTGCAGCGCCGCGGCATCGAGATCGTGGAGAGCGACGTCGGCGGCACGCGGGGCCGGAAGCTGATTTTCCACACCGACGAGGGGACAGCATGTCTGACGTTGATCTGAGCCTGGCCGACATCGAGGCCACGTTCGCCATCGAGGCGGCCGAGGACGTGGCCGCACTCGAGGCGGGGTTGCTCGCGCTCGAAGACTCGCCCGACGACGAAGAGATCCGCCGCGAGGTGCGCCGCCGCGTGCACACGCTGAAGGGGAACGCCTCGATCGTCGGCCGCGACGCCCTGGCCGCGTACGCACACGCCTTCGAGGCCCAGCTCGAGGAGCTCGACATCCCGTCGCTGCTGAACGGCGTCGACACCTTCCGCAAGCTCCTCGACGGCGGCGAGGCCGCCGCCGGAAAGCACATCCGCGTCGGCGCGGAGAAGTTGAATCGGATGCTCGACCTGGCCGGCGAGATCGCCATCGCCCGCGGGCGGGTCAACGTCATCCTGAGCGCAGCGAAGGATCTCAAGCTGCGCAGCCTGAGATCCTTCGCCGTCTCCGCGGCTCAGGATGACGGTGTATTCGACGAGCTGGTCGAAGTCGAGCGCCAGATCGACCAGCTCCAGACCGAGCTGCAGGAGCTGATCATGCGGGCGCGGATGGTCCCGGTCGGGCCGATGTTCCGCCAGTACGCGCGCACCGTGCGCGACACGGCCGCGCTGCACGGCAAGAACGCCCGCCTCACCACGATCGGCGACGACGTCGAGATCGACACCTCGGCCGTGGAGCTGCTGCGCGACCCGCTCACGCACATGATCCGCAACGCCATCGATCACGGCCTCGAGCCGCCGGCCGTGCGGGCCATGAAAGGGAAGCCGCCGATCGGACAGATCACGCTGGCGGCGAAGCACGAGGCCGGGACGATCATCATCCGCGTCTCCGACGACGGCCGCGGCCTCGACCGCGACGCCATCGGCGCCGACGACAGCGCCATCTTCGAGCCGGGCTTCACCACGGCGAAGGAAGTGACCGACCTCTCCGGCCGCGGCGTGGGGATGGACGTCGTGCGCCGCGGCATCGAGGCGCTGCGCGGCACGATCTCGATCGAATCCGCCGACGACGCCGGCACGACGTTCACGATCCGCCTCCCGCTGACGCTGGCCGTCATCGAAGGCTTCGGCGTCGCCGCCGGCGACGAGACCTGGATCGTGCCGATGGAGAGCGTCGTCGAGTGCGTCGAGCTCCCCGCGGACGAGCCGCGCGAGGAGACGACCGGCGTGATCCTGCTGCACGGCGAGGTCGTGCCGTACGTGCGGGTGCGGAAGCTGTTCGGGACCGGCGCGGCGGCGGCGGGGCGCGAGCATGTCCTCGTCGTCCAGCACGACGGCGCCCGCGCCGGCCTCGTCGTCGACGAGCTCTTCGGCGCCTCCCAGGCCGTCATCAAGCCCCTCGGCGGCTACTTCGCCGCCGTCCCCGGCATCGCCGGCTCCTCGATCCTCGGCAATGGGCGCGTGGCCCTGATCCTCGACATCGCAACCATCTTTCGGAAGGAGTACGCATGAACCAGTACCTCACCTTTTTCATCCGCGGCGAGGAGTACGCCGCCGGCATCCTCCGCGTGAAGGAGATCATCGAATTCGAGCGCGTCACGCGCGTGCCGGCCATGCCCGCGCACGTGCGCGGCGTGATCAACCTGCGCGGCTCGGTGCTCCCGGTCATCGACCTGGCCGCAAAGTTCGGCCACGGCCCGAGCGAGCCGGCCCGCACGACGTGCATCGTCGTCGCCGAGACCAAGCTCGGCGGGGAAATGCTCACCGTCGGCGTCATGGCCGACGCCGTCTCCGAGGTCGTCGACATCGCCGACGAGGCCATCGAACAGCCGCCCTCGTTCGGCACCCACGTCCGCGCCGACTTCCTCAAAGGCATGGGCAAGCTCGACAACCGCCTCGTCCTCGTCCTCGACGTCGACCGCGTCCTCTCGCCGGTCGAAGCTCAACAAACCATCGACGCCGCCGCGGCGGCAGAAGTTTGAGAAGAAAGGATCTCTCCATGCTTCAGCAGATCACCATCGGGAAACGTCTCTTCGCCGCATTCGGCATCGCCCTCGCCTTCGTCCTCGTCGTCGCCGCCGCCGGGCAGTGGGCGCTGACGACCTCGGTCGACACGGCCGTGCAGGTCCTCACCGTCGACTTCGGCGTCAACTCCGCCGCGAACGACACCCACATCGCCGCCCTCGACCTCCGCCGCTTCGAGAAGGACTACTTCCTCAACATCGGCAACAAGGAGAAAGAGGCCGAGTACCTCGCCAAGTGGAACGACTCGCGGCAGAAGCTCGAGCAGCATCTGCAGAAGATCGAGAAGCTCGGCGCCGACGACCGCACGCACGACGCCATCCAGCAGTTGCGCGCCGACATCGCCGAGTACACCACGGCCTTCGGCGCCATCGCCAAGCGCATCGAGAGCGGCGAGATCAAGAGCGCTGCCGACGCCAACAAGGAGATCACGCCGTTCAAGGAACACATCCACCGCATCGAGACGTCGACGGACACGATCGACGAGGAGTCGACGAAGCGGATGGATGAGAAGAAGAAGTCGATCACCGCGGTGGAGCAGAGCGCGCGCATGACCACGATGATCGTCGCCGCGCTTTCGCTCGTGGTCGTCTTCCTGCTGGCCATCGCCATCACCCGCAGCATCACCCGGCCGATCGCCACGGTCGTCGACATCGCCGACAAGCTGGCCGAGGGCAACACGGAGCAGCGCGTCGACGTGCGCGGCAGGGACGAGACCGCGCAGCTCCTGGCCGCGATGAAGAAGATGATCGACTCGAATGCGACGATGGTCGCCGCAGCCTCGGCGATCGCCGACGGCAACCTCGGCGTCACCGTCAAGCCGCGCTCCGAGCGCGACACCCTCGGCCAGGCCCTGGCGCGCATGATCGCCCGCCTCGTCGAGATCATCGGCGAGGTCCGCTCCGCGGCGAGCTCACTCGCCACCGCGGCCGGCCAAGTCTCGTCGACGGCGCAGTCCGTCTCCGCCGGCAACAGCCAGCAGGCCGCGGCGGTGCAGGAGACGACGGCGAGCCTCGAGCAGATGAACGCGTCGATCGCCCAGAACGCCGACAACAGCAAGCAGACGGAGACGATGGCCAAGAAGGGCTCGAAGGACGCCCAGGAGAGCGGCGGCGCGGTGCGCGAGACGGTCGAGGCCATGAAGTCGATCGCCGAGAAGATCACGATCATCGAGGAGATCGCCTATCAGACGAACCTCCTGGCATTGAACGCCGCGATCGAAGCGGCGCGCGCCGGCGAGCACGGACGCGGCTTCGCCGTCGTGGCCACCGAGGTGCGCAAGCTGGCCGAGCGCAGCCAGTCGTCGTCGCGCGAGATCAGCACGCTGGCCTCGTCCAGCGTCCGCGTGGCCGACCGCTCCGGCACGCTCCTCGCGGAGCTCGTGCCGTCGATCCAGCGCACCGCCGAGCTCGTGCAGGACGTCGCCGCCGCCTCGAACGAACAGGCCACCGGCGTGTCTCAGATCAACCAGTCGCTCGCTCAGGTCGACCAGGTCACGCAGCGCAATGCCTCCGCGGCCGAGGAGCTCGCCGCGACCGCCGAAGAGATGGCCGCGCAGGCCGAGGGACTGCAGAACCTGGTCAGCTTCTTCCGCGTGAACGGCGAGCACCGCGTGGCCGCGGCGCCGGCGCACGCGATCGTCACGCCGCGCGCGGCCGCGCCGGCGAAGCTGCCGCCGATGGCGGCGAAGTCGATGACTGACTTCCATGCTTTCTAACCTGACCACGCGGGACTTCCGCCGTTTCCAGGCGCTGGTTCAAGTGGAAACGGGGATCTTCCTGTCCGACCAGAAGCGCGCCCTTCTGGTCGGACGCCTCCTGCCGCGCCTGCGCGCGCTGTCGCTGTCGTCGTTCGCCGCGTACTACGACCGAATCTGGACGGACCGCGAAGAGCTCACGCGCATGATCGACGCGCTCTGCACGAACGAGACGCATTTCTTCCGCGAGCCGAAGCAGTTCGCGTTTCTGGAGCAGCAGGTGCTGCCGGCGTGGCGGGCCGCGGCGGAGTCGGGCGCGCGGGCGAAGCGCATCCGCGTCTGGAGCGCCGGCTGCTCGACGGGCGAGGAGCCGTACTCGATCGCCATGTCGCTGGCCTGGCATCTGCCCGATTGGACGATCGAGATCCTGGCCACCGATCTCTCCACGAAGGTGCTCGAGCGCGCCGCCGCCGGCGTCTGGCCGCTCGAGCGCGCCGCGGAGATCCCGCCGCATTACCGCAAGACGTTCATGCTTCGCGGGCGCGGACCGCAGGAGGGAAAGATGGCCGCGCGGCCGGAGCTGTCGTCGCTGATCCGCGTCGTTCGCCTCAACCTCAACGACGATCGCTATCCGATCGCCGGCCGCTTCGACCTCGTCTTCTGCCGGAACGTGCTGATCTACTTCGACGCGCCGTCGAAGCGCCGCGTGATCGACCGGCTGCTCGACCGGCTCGACCCCGCCGGCTTCCTTTTCCTCGGCCACTCCGAGACGCTCAACCAGCTCGACCGCGTGCGCGCCGCCGGCCCGACGGTGTACGCACTGAAAGAACCGTCATGACCCACGTCCTCGTCGTCGACGACTCCGCCACCGTTCGCCAGGCCTTCTCGATGCTGCTGTCGAAGCAATTCTCGATCGACACCGCCGCCGACCCGATCATCGCCGAGCGGAAGATGGCCAGGCGCCGCCCGGAGGTGATCGTGCTCGACCTGCAGCTGCCGCGCGTCGACGGTTTCACGTTCCTCAAGCAGGTCATGCGCGACGATCCGATTCCCGTGGTGATCTGCTCGACGCTCGCCGCGCGCGGCAGCGAGACGGCCATGCGCGCGCTCGAGGAGGGAGCGGTGGACGTGATCCTCAAGCCCGCCGTCGGCGTGCACGATTTCATCGCCGACTCGACCGTGCTGCTCTCCGACACGATCCACGCCGCCGCCCAGGCCCGCGTCGGCCGCCGCGCCGCGCGCCTCCCCCTTCCGCCGCCCTCCCTGCACCCATCCGCCCTCCTCCCGCACGTCGTGGCCGTCGGCGCATCGACAGGAGGGACGGAGGCGCTGCGCGCGATCATCGAGACCCTGCCGCCGGGCGCGCCGGGAATGGTGGTCGTGCAGCACATGCCGGAGGGATTCACCGCGGCCTTCGCGCAGCGGCTGAACGCGTCGGCACAAGTCGAAGTGAAGGAAGCCGCGTACGGCGACGTGATCTCGCCCGGCCGCGTGCTGATCTCTCCCGGCAACAAGCACACGCTCGTGCGCCGCTGCGGCGCGCGGCTCTACGCGCAGGTGACCGATGGCCCGCTGGTGTCGCGCCACCGCCCGAGCATCGACGTGCTCTTCCGCTCGGTGGCCCAGGCCGCAGGCGCGAACGCGACCGGCGTGATCCTCACCGGGATGGGCGACGACGGCGCCGAGGGCCTCGCCGAGATGCGCAGCGCCGGCGCCCACACGATCGCCCAGGACGAGGCGACGTCTGTGGTGTTCGGGATGCCGAAGGAGGCCATCGCGCGGGGGGCGGCGGCGGAGGTGTTGCCGCTGGGTGGGATTCCGGGGGCGATTCTGCGACGGAAGTAGGCTCTTGGCTCTTGGTCTTGGCTCTTGGCTCTTAGCTCTTAGCTCTTGGCTCTTGGCTCTCGGCTCTCAGCTCTCAGGGAGAACCTCGGGCGGGCGGGCCTAAGAGCCAAGAGCTGAGAGCCAAGAGCCTCTACTTCGAGCCAAGAGCCTCCTACTTCGCGTACTCGTCGATGATCCGCTCGATCGCCTTCCGGCACACCCGGCAGAACCCCACCTCGTCGCGCGTGAACATGATGCAGTCCACCTCCGGCCGGTAGAGCCCGCGCGGCTCGTACGCCGCGCCTTCGAACGCGCCGACCTTCCCGGCGTACTTCTGCGAGCCGAGGAATTTCGTATCCCACTCCCGCTCGGCGGTGAAGAGCGCGTCCATCTGCGACTCCGGCGCGTTCGTCGCCCGCAGCCGGGCCCGCTCCTTCTGCACCTCGCGGCTGTGCTTCTCGAACTCCTCCTTGTCCCACGGCGTCGGCAGCGGCACGTCCTTGTCGACGGCCCACTTCGGATGCGCGCCGTCCGCCGTCACGTTCGGCTCCCACGGCTCTGGGTGCTCCGTGCCGCCGGTCGTCTCGTACGACACCGGCGAGGTGTAGTACTCGTCGGCCAGCGCGGCGAAGTGGTGCCCGAACTCGTGCACGAAGATGTACTCGGCGAACGCCGAGTCGACGCAGGACGTGGCCTGGTCCTGATAGATCCCGCCGCCGCCGTAGTGCTTCTCGTTGACGAGGATCTCCAGGAAGTCGTACGGCGCCGAGGAGGCGATGTCGCGCAGGCGGGAGTCGTCGAGCGTCAGCACGTAGCGCTCGGAGTCGAAGATGTTGTACTGCACGCCGGTGTGCGTGCGCCGGTCGTCGTGCGTGCGCGGGCGGTGCACGCCGCTGACCGGCTCGGTGAGGTCGAGCGCGCGGACGTTGAAGTCCTTCTTGCGGCTCTTGAACGGCTCGGTGGCGAAGAGCTTCCCGACCAGGCGCTCCACGTCCTTGTGGAACTTCGGCAGCTCCTCCGCCGTGTACCCCTCGGCGATGACGAGGATGTCGACCTTCGCCGACGGCGGCCCGTTCTCGATCACGTTCCAGACCTTCGCCGCCGGCGGGCGCGCGGCCGGATTCACGAAGCGCGACGACGGATCGATCAGCGTCGACCAGATCTGCTGGAACGCGCCGCTCTTGTCGCGCTTCTTGATCACGAGCTGCACCGGCTTGCGCGGCCACGGGAAGCGCACCGACTCGCTGAGTGTGCCGGCGCGCTCCTTCGCCTCGTCGGTCGTGACCCACTCGCCGAAGACGGAGGCGAAGCCGTGCGAGTAGACCGGCTGGTTCGTCTCGCGGTCGACGACTTCGAAGAAGTAGTTGCCGAGGTTCAGCGTGTCGAGGAGATGCGTCCGGCTGCCCGGCCAGGGGCCGTCGGAGACGACGGAGCTCAAGGCGATGATCTCCTCGCCGCGGTTGCCGGTGTGGAAGTAGTTCACGCGCATCGTCCGGTCGAGGAAGAGCTCGTCGAAGCGCGCGGCGGGGGCGGCGGTCGCAAAAAGGAAAACGATCAGAGCGAAGAGCGGCTTGCGCATGAGCGCGAAGTTTAAACTGCGGCGATGCTGGCCGCGCTGCTGTTCGCCTTGCAACAACCGCAGTTGCAGGAGCAGATCACCGTCGAGCGCGTGATCGTCGACGCGCGCGTGACCGACTCCCTCGGCAACCCGATCACGGGGCTCAAGCCGTCCGACTTCCGCGTGAGGATCGACGGGAAGCCCGCCAAGGTCGAGGCCGCGGACTGGATCGCCGACACCGAGGCCCAGCGCGAGATCGATGAATCGACCGAAGAGACGACGCCGGCGCCAACGACGCATCCGCCCCCACCGCCCGGCCGCCTCCTCGTCTTCTTCTACCAGACCGACTTCGCCCGCAACACGGCCCGCGTGACGGGACAGATGAAGCTCCTGCAGATGAACGAGGACTGGCTGGACTGGCTCGAGCCGCGCGACCGCGTGGCCGTGCTCTCGTTCGACTCGCATCTCAAGTTCCGCCTCGACTTCACCGGCAACAAGCACGACATCGCCTACGCCATGGAGCAGGCTCTCTACATCGACGACCCCCCGTGGCCGCAGCGCGTGCCGATGCCGTCGCTGGCGTCGCATCTGAAGCCGGACGTGCTGCTGAAGATCGGCTCGCCGGAGCGGGCCCTGATCGAGATCGGCAACGCGCTGATGAACGTCCCCGGCCCGAAGTCGCTGATCCTCTTCGGCTGGGGCCTGGGCCGCTTCAGCCGCGAAGGGGTGACGATGGCGCCGAACTACGGCATCGCCCGCCAGGCGCTGGAGATGGCCCGCATCAGCGTCTTCTCCATCGACTTCACCGAGGCCGATTTTCATTCGCTCGCGGCGGGACTCGGGAAAGTGGCGGAGGACACCGGCGGCTTCTACGCCAGCACGCATCTCTTCCCGCACCTCGCCGCGAAGCGGCTGCAGCGCACGCTCGGCGGACACTACGAGCTCGAGGTGCGCAAGCCCACGCCGTCGTCGCGCGGTACGCATCTGATCGAAGTCGACGTCGCGCGGCGCAACGCGTACGTGATGGCGCGGCTGACGTACGTCGATCGCTGATGCGCGCGCTTTTTGCACAAACGCGTGTGCAAGGAGGAATGCAATGGCATCGAAGTACGGGAAAAAGGCCCAGGACAAAGTGGAGAAGGCCATGCACGAGCGCAAGCACGGCACGCTCAAGAGCGGAAGCTCGGGCAAGAAGGTGAAGAGCCGCAAGCAGGCCATCGCCATCGGCCTCTCCGAAGCCCGGCGCGAGGGCGGCAAGGTGCCGAAGAAGAAGTCGTCGTCGAAGAAGTCGTCGAAGAAGAGCTCGAGCAAGAAGTCGTCGAAGTCGAAGAAGAAGTGACCTCGTCATCCTGAAGCGCAGCGAAGGATCTCGAGCTGGGAAGCCTGAGATGCTTCGCCAAGGCTCAGCATGACGTAGGATCGCGGGATGTCGCGGACGAACACCGCACTCCTCGTCCTTTTCTTCGCGGTGCTCGTCTGGTCGGCGGTGCGCCCGCACGACTATTTCACCTGGTGGATGGAAGTCTTCCCGGCGATCATCGGCATCGCCCTGATCGCCGCGACGCACCGCCGCTTCCCGCTCACGCCGCTCGTGCTGACGCTGCTGACGCTGCATGCCAC
>JBKOUP010000504.1:0-2961 GCA_046723495.1 Acidobacteriota bacterium | reverse complement strand
AACAACACGTCGTCGGCGCCGACGCACGTCAGCGCCAACGCCGATCTCTCCGTGACGAAGAGCGGCCCGGCCACGACGCCGTCGAACACCAACGTCGTCTACACCGTCACCGCGGCGAACGCCGGCCCGTCGATCGCGTCGACCGTGACGCTCACCGAGACCGTGCCGGCGGGAATGACCTTCGTCTCCGTCAACCAGACCACCGGCCCGGCCTTCAGCTGCAGCGGCACCGGCCCGGTCGTCTGCACGATCGCCTCGTTCAATGCCGGCGCGAGCGCCACGTTCCAGTTCACCTTCAACGTGCCGCTCGGCACCGCCGCGGGGACGCAGACGACGAACACGGTGACGATCAGCTCGACGACGCCGGATTCGAATGCCGCCAACAACACGGCCAGCGTGACGACGACGGTCGGGGCGTCGATCCCGGCGCTCTCGCCGCTGGCGATGGCCATGCTGGCGCTGATGCTGGCGGCGGCGGGGTGGGTGGCGTTGCGAAGATAGGGAAGCGTGCACCCCTCACCCTGGCGCTGCGCGCCTGTCCCTCTCCCCGCTCGCGGGGAGAGGGTCCCGCCGATGGCGGCGGGTGAGGGGCGCAAGCTTCCCGTATCCATCTTTCCGCCCCCCTCTTGACAGAATTCACACACCGGCCATATTGTTAGCACTCAAGAACACTGAGTGCTAACTCACGCGGCGTCCTGCCGCGAGCGAACACAACGTAAACCATTCCAGAAAGGAGAGTTGTCTATGGCAGCAGTAGCAACGGAACTGAAGCTCCGGCCGCTCTATGACCGCATCGTCGTCCGCCGCAAGGAGGCCAAGGAGCAGGTCCGCGGCGGCATCATCATCCCCGACACGGCCAAGGAAAAGCCCCAGGAGGCCGAGGTCGTCGCCGTCGGCGAAGGGAAGTTCAACGACGAGGGCAAGCGCATGAAGCTCGACGTCAAGAAGGGCGACACGGTGCTCATCGGCAAGTACTCCGGCACCGAAATCAAGATCGACGACGTCGAATACACGATTCTTCGCGAGGATGAAGTCCTCGCCGTCGTGGAGGGATAAACAATGGCAAAGCGAATTACCTACAGTGAAGAGGCCCGCCAGGCCATCCTGCGCGGCGTCAACAAGCTCGCCGACGCGGTCAAAGTCACGCTCGGACCGCGCGGGCGCAACGTCGTCATCGAGAAGAAATTCGGCTCGCCGACGATCACCAAGGACGGCGTGACCGTGGCCAAGGAGATCGAGCTCAAGGACGAGCTCGAGAACGCCGGCGCGCAGATGGTCCGCGAGGTCGCTTCGAAGACCTCCGACACCGCCGGCGACGGCACGACCACGGCGACCGTTCTGGCCCAGGCCATCTACCGCGAGGGCATCAAGAACGTCACCGCCGGCGCGAACCCGATGGACGTGAAGCGCGGCATCGAGCTGGCCGCCCGCGCCACGGTCGACGAGATCGACAAGCTCTCCAAGCCCGTCGAGGGGAAAGACATCGCTCACATCGGCAGCATCTCCGCGAACAACGACGAGGAGATCGGCAACATCATCGCCGAGGCCATGGAGAAGGTTGGCAAGGACGGCGTCATCACCGTTGAAGAGGCCCGCGGCCTCGACACGGTCCTGGAAGTCGTCGAGGGCATGCAGTTCGACCGCGGCTATCTCTCGCCGTACTTCGTCACCGATCCGGAGCGGATGGAAGTCGTTCTGGAAAACGCCAAGATCCTCATCTACGAGAAAAAGATCTCGTCGATGAAGGACCTCCTCCCGATCCTCGAGCAGGTGGCCCGCGGCGGCAAGCCGCTGCTGATCGTCTCCGAGGACGTCGAGGGCGAGGCGCTGGCGACGCTCGTCGTCAACAAGCTGCGCGGCACGCTGAACGTGGCCGCGGTGAAGGCGCCGGGCTTCGGCGACCGCCGCAAGGCCATGCTCGAGGACATCGCCATTCTCACCGGCGGCAAGCTGATCTCCGAGGACCTCGGCATCAAGCTCGAGAACGTGAAGATGGAAGACCTCGGCGAAGCGAAGCGCATCACCATCGACAAGGACAACACCACGATCGTCACCGACACGGATGACAAAGGCCACAAGGAAGCGATTGCCGGCCGCGTCAAGCAGATCCGCCAGCAGATCGAGGACACGACCTCCGACTACGACCGCGAGAAGCTCCAGGAGCGCCTGGCCAAGCTCGTCGGCGGCGTGGCCGTGATCAAGGTCGGCGCCGCGACCGAGACGGAGATGAAGGAGAAGAAGGCCCGCGTCGAAGATGCCATGCACGCCACGAAGGCCGCCGTCGAAGAGGGCATCGTCCCCGGCGGCGGCGTGGCCCTGCTGCGCGCCATCGCCGCAGTCGAGGCGCTCAAGCACGAAGGCGACGTGAAGGTCGGCGTGAACGTGATTCGCCGCGCCCTCGAGGAGCCCTTCCGCCAGATCGTCTACAACGCCGGCAAGGAAGCCTCCGTCGTGCTCAACGAAGTGAAGCAGAAGGGTGGCAACTGGGGCTACGACGCCCGCACCGACAAGGTCGTCGACATGATCGAGGCCGGCATCATCGAGCCGGCCAAGGTCACGAAGCAGGCGCTGCTCAACGCCTCGTCGATCGCCGGCCTGATGCTCACCACCGAGGCTCTCGTCTCCGAGATCAAGGAAGAAGAGAAGGCTCCGGCCGGTGGCGCCGGCGGCCCGGGTGGCGGCATGGGCGGAATGTACTGAGTTAGGACGTAAGGATGTCGGGAAGAGGGCGCGTCGCGAGACGCGCCCTCTTTTAGTTGCTACGCTGTCCGCAAACGCGCCAGCACGTCGTGCATGGCGTTGACCACGATGCTCTTCGGCCGCTTGGGCATGGCGATCTCCACGTCGATCGGCTTGGTCGAGTTGCCCACCATCACCATCTCGCCGAGCTTGCCCATGGCGTTCTTATCGAACACCACGTACAGCGGCACGACCACCACGAAGTTGTCGGAGACCTCGGAC
>JBKOUP010000360.1:0-1794 GCA_046723495.1 Acidobacteriota bacterium | reverse complement strand
TCGATGTAGCTCTGGATCTTCTTCTTCACCGTCAGGCTGGAGATGTCCTCGCCCGTGTCGGAGTCGATCCCGCTGTGGAAGAAGTACTTCATCAGGAACAGCCCGCGCGGCGTGTGCATGTACTTGTTCGACACCACGCGCGAGACCGTCGACTCGTGCATCTGGATGTCGTCGGCCACGTCGCGCAGCACCAGCGGGCGGAGGAAATCGATTCCCCTCTCCAGAAACTCGCGCTGGTGCTTCACGATCGACTCGGCCACTTTGTAGATCGTGCGCTGGCGCTGGTCGAGCGACTTGATCAGCCAGACCGCGGAGCGGATCTTGTCCTTGATGTAGTTGACCGTCTCCCCGTCTTGCTTCGAGTCCATCGAGCTGAGCATGGAGCGGTAGCTGCCGTTGATGCGCAGCTTGGGCATGCCGTCTTCGTTGAGGACGATCACGTACTCGTCGCCGACCTTGTGGACGTAGACGTCGGGCTCGACGTAGATGGCCCGCTCGTTCGAGTACTTGCGACCCGGCTTCGGGTCGAGGTGCTTGATGACTTCGACCACGCCCTCGAGCGTCTTCATGTCGATGCCGAGGATCTTGGCCAGCTGCACGAAGTGCCGCTGCATGAACATCTCCCAGTGGTCGCGGACGATGATCTCGACCAGCGGGTTGTCGATCTCCAGGAAGGCCAGCTGCAGCAGCAGGCACTCGCGGAGGTCGCGCGCGCCGACGCCGATGGGGTCGAGCGACTGCACGGCCTCGACGGCCTTCTGCACGTCGGCCGGGTCGTAGCCGCCGGCGGCGACGATCTCCTCGTTCGTGGCGCGGAGGTAGCCGTCCTCGTCGATATTGCCGATGATGAACGTGCCGATCTCCTTCACCAGCGGCGAGGCGTCGGACATGCTCAGCTGCCAGGTCAGGTGATCGGTGAGGTTCGGCGGCCGGGTGAGGGTGTTCTCGATGGGGAACTCTTCGTGCTCCTCCCCCATCCCGCGCGGGTTGTAGCCGTACTCGATGTAGTCCTGGAAGTAGGCGTCGTAGTCGATCTCGTCGAAGGAGTCCTTCTCTTTTTCTTTGGCCGTCTGCTCTGCCGGTTTGGTGGTTTCTTCCTCGGTGGAGGTCTTCTCCTGCGCCTCGGCCTCGGCCTCTTCGGCCTTCTGCTCCTCGGCCGATTCTTCGAGCAGCGGGTTTTCGAGGAGCTCCTGGTTGAGGACTTCCTGGAGCTCGAGCTTCGACAACTGCAGCAGCTTGATCGCCTGCTGCAGCGAAGGCGTCATGATCAGTTTTTGGGAAAGCTTGAGGTGGAGTTTTTGCTCTAGTGCCATGGTCGGATCGGCTAGCCTAAATTGAAGGTTTCGCCGAGGTAAATCCGCCGGACTTCGGCGTCGGCCGATAGGCTTTCAGGGACTCCCTGCCGGAAGATCTCGCCTTCCTTGATGATATAGGCCCGGTCGGTGATCTTCAATGTTTCCCGCACGTTGTGATCAGTGATGAGGATCCCGATGCCCCTTGCGCGCAGTTGAGAAACGATTCGCTGGATTTCGAATACAGCGATTGGATCGATTCCTGCAAACGGCTCATCTAGCAAGATGAATGCCGGGTTGATCGCCAGGCTTCGGGCGATCTCGACGCGGCGCCGCTCCCCTCCCGAAAGCGAGAACGCCTTGTTGCGCGCGATGTGCGTGATGCCGAACTCCTCGAGCAGCTCGCGCGTCCGCCGCTGGCGCTCGGAAAGCGGCAGATTCATCGTTTCGAATACGGCGAGCAGATTTTCCTCGACGGTGAGCTTGCGGAAGACCGACGCCT
>JBKOUP010000325.1:0-9718 GCA_046723495.1 Acidobacteriota bacterium | reverse complement strand
GGATTTGCACCAGATGATTGACGCGGGCTTTGTTGCGGAGTGGCGTGTCGGGCATTACCCGGTCGTAGTCGCCGGTGAGGACGTTGTCGAAGAGCAGCGTCTTCGCGTAATAGCTGGGATCGAGCGGCGAGACTTTCGAGCAGCTGTTGACGACGTCGACGGTCACGTAGCCGACCGCCATCGGATGGTTGCCGCCATAGCGGCAGGCATCATCGGCGCTGCCGGAGGTGAGGAGGGCGAGGAGCGCGTCGACGGTCGACGGCGGCAGCGGCCCGCCGAGCGAGGTGCAGTCGTCGATGGAGACGATGTTCGGATTGGCGTCGGTCGGCAGCGAGCGCGGGCCGATCTGCACGGAGCTCGACGTCTGCGGCAGGACGCCGTTGGCAATCACGTCGTAGAGCGAGACCGACTCGACGCCGTACCCGGTCAGAAAGACATTGAACCAGAGCGCGGGATAGCCGTAATCGGTCCAGATCGTGACGCGCGCGATCTGCGGCTGGCGCGCGGTGTTGACGATGCTGAAGATCGTGTTGCCGGCATCGTTGACGTGCTTGCGGGCCTCGACCTCGAAATACGGGAGGAGCAGCGTGGCCGCGGGGAACGTGCCGATGTCGCAGCTGGAGTTGTTTTCGATGGCGCTGGGCGGCATCACCACGGCGGGTGGACGGGAGGCGCGGGTCGTGCCTGCGAGTGCCGCCGTGGCGATGAAGGCGAGGGCCCAGGGGAAAGCCTTCATGCTATGCGCTTATAGCATAGGAAATCAGAAAGCAGAAGGCAGAAAGCAGAAATCTTGCGGCGACCGTGTGATCGCCTCGAACATTTCTGCTCTCTGATTTCTGCTTTCTGATTTTTAGGAAGCGCCACGGCCGCTCAGGACGGCCGGAATCGTTCGCAGCAGGATCTTGAAATCGAGGGTCGGCGACCAATTGTCGATGTACTGCAGGTCGAGCTGCATCCAGCGGTCGAAGTCGATCTCGTTGCGCCCGCTGATCTGCCAGAGGCACGTCAGGCCGGGCTTCATCGACAGCCGCCGGCGGTGCCACCGGTGGTACGACGCAACCTCCTCGGGGATGGGCGGCCGCGGCCCGACCAGGCTCATGTCGCCCTTGACGACGTTCCAGAGCTGCGGGATCTCGTCGAGCGAGAACTTTCGGAGAATGCGTCCGATCGGGGTGATGCGCGGATCGGCCTTCACCTTGAACACCGGGCCGTTCATCTCGTTGAGGTGGTGGACCTCGCCGCGGCGCTCGTGGGCGTCGGCGATCATCGTCCGGAACTTGTAGAGCGTGAAGCCGCGGCCGTTGAGGCCGACGCGCTTCTGCTTGAAGAGGACGGAGCCGGGCGACGTCAGCTTGATGCCCATCGCCGCCAGGAAGATGACGGGCGAGGCCACGACCAGGAGCGCCGAGGAGATGGCGATGTCGAGGAGGCGCTTGAAGGCCAGCTGGGTCTCGTTCGACGGCGTGGTGGTGAAGGTCAGGAAGGGGATGCCTTCGAGCTGCTCGATCTCGATGCGGGCCACTCGGTTCTGGAAGAAGTTCATGGCCACGCGGGCGCGGATGCCGAGCTCCTCGCAGTAGAGGAAGATCTGCTTCATCTCGTCGAGCTTCTTGCGCGTGACGGCGAAGACGATCTCGTCGATCGGCTCGGCCTGCAGGCCGCGCTCGAGCAGGGCGCGCAGCTCCGGTACGGTGCCGAAGATGCGGTAGCGCGCCCACCCGTTCGAGAGGCGATGGCCGTCGGAGACGAAGCCGAGGAGCTTGTAGCCCCAGTACTTGTGGCCCTCGATCGTGCGGGCCACTTCGATGGCCCGCCGGCCGGTGCCGACGATGAGGATGGTGCGGTAGTTGAGCCCCTTGGCCCGGACGTAGCGGGCGATCACGCGCACGGCGATTTTTTCGACGATGAGGAAGAGCGCCGAGAAAATGCCGAAGAGGACGAACCAGGCACGCGAGAGCTGGCGCAGCGGGAGGAGGTAGGCCAGCGTGGCCAGAACGACGTTGCCGACCACGACGACGCGGAGGATGGTCAGGGCCTCGCGCGTGACCGGGATGGTCCGGTGGCTGTGGTAGCTGTGGTAGGTGAAGAGGAGGACGGACCAGATGATCAGGACGAGCGGGTAGACCTTGAGGTACTCGCGCAGGGGATACAGGCCGGTCGGGAAGTGGTCCGGATCGAGCAGCGGGAAGATGATGTTGCGGAGATAAAAGGCGGAGAAAAAGGCCAGCGTGGTGAGCGCGAGGTCGACGAGGTAGACGATCCGCGCGATCAGGTTTGCCTTCTGTTTCAGCATTCAAAAGCCTTCAATGCGAGCGAATCCGGTCGTTCTACGGAGCAGCCCACGCCAACGTCTAGCGGTTTTTGCGATAAAGTTGCTCGTAAGCGTCCGTGACCGCATCCCACCCAAACTCCGCCTCCGCCCGCCGCCGTGCCCTCTCCCGCATGGCCTCGCGCAGGCCGGCGTCGGCCAGCCATTCGCAAAGTATGCCCGATAGAGAGTCCGGACGGAGCCGAAAGTAACCGACGGCGTCGCCCCCAACTTCCCGATTCTCAGGGGTATCGAGCGCGACCACAGCGCCGCCCGAGCCCATGGCCTCGATCAGCGCCGGGTGGGTGCCGCCGACCTCGGTGGCCTGAATGTAGAGGAGGGCGTTGCGCTGCAGGGTCCGGTAGTCGGGGCCGTAGAGGGCGCCGGGGAAAAGGATTTTGTCGGATTGATGCTTGAGGAGCTCGGCCTTCAGGTCGTGGGCATAGAGGGCGTCGCCGAGCATGACGAGAGGGGGGCCGTCGACGTTCTCGTAGCTTTCGACCACCTCCAGCGGGTTGTTCTCGGGCTCGAAGCGCGACACATAGAGAATGTAGTTGCGGGGCTGGAGGCCGAGGCGCTCGAGGACGTCGGAATCGTCTTCCGCGGGGAGCTCGGAGCCGTACGCGATGACGGCGGGCTCGGCGCCGTGGCGCTCCCGGTAATACTCGGCGATGACCTCGGCGTCGGCGACGACGACGATGGCAAATTGTGCCGAGAAGCTCTCGCCGATGGCGTAGACCGCGCGGCCGAGGACGTTCCACTTGCGCCGGCGGCGCTCGATGCCGTCGACGTTGATCGCCACCGGGATGCGCGCCGCGCGCAGGAGCGGGAGGACAAAGGCGTTCGCGGCGTTGCAGAGGAGGATGGCGTCGAAGCCGCGGAAGAGCGCGTCGATCGCGGAGAGGAACGTGTGGCTGACGGTCTCGAAGTACTTGTGCCGGATGGCAGGGAGCTCGATCCGATGCAGGCCATTCCACTCGCGCGGACCGCGCTCGCGGCAATAGACCGAAACGTCGTGCCCGCGCGCGGCCAGACGCGTCCCCAGCTCGGCGGCGAAGGTCTCGAACCCGCCGTAGCGCGGCGGCACGCCGCGCGTTCCCATGATCGCGATCTTCACCGGAACCAGCTCGCCAGGGCGCGGTCGGAGACGCGGCGGCGCCGCTGGATCTCCCGCCGCTTCGCCAGAATGCGGCGGCGATTCTTCCACAGCCAGGCGAAGGCCGGTAGCGAGCTGCGCTCGACGGTCAGCACCGCCGCGAGGGCGACGAGGTCGCGCGGCAGCTCGAACGGCGCGTTCCGCAGCGCGAGGTAGAGCCCTTCGTTCTTGAGCCGCAGCAGAAAGCGGTTCTTCACCGAGTGCATGTTGATGAAGGCCGGCAGCGAGCGCCGCCGCTCCGGCGTGACCTTGCGGACGTGATGGCCGATGGCGTCGGGCACACAGAGCGCGCGCCAGCCGAAGAGCCGCCCGCGCCAGGCGACGTCGGCGTCCTCGCGATAGGTGTGGAAGTCTTCGTCGAGGAATTGCCCGTCGATGGAGACGTCGTCGATGAACGTCCGCCGATAGATCGCGGCGGCGCCGGAGACGCCGAAAACCTCGGAAGGCTCTCGGCTCTCGGCTCTCGGCTCTCGGTCGATGTCGAGATGCCTCCCCGTCCGCGTCATCCGGATTCCCATCGTGTCGATCACGTTCGGCTCATTCGCGCGATACAGCTTTCCCGTGGCCATGCCGAAGCGATCGTCGGCGCGCTCGAGCGCATCGACGCACTTGGCCACGTAGTCGCGCTCCAGGAATGCGTCGGGATTGATGAGCAGCACGTACTCGCCGCCGGCCACGGCGATGCCCTGATTCACCGCCGCCGCGAACCCGCGGTTCTCCGCGTTGAGGATCTGCCGGTCCGCTTGGACGAAGCTCACCGACTCGTCCGACGAGCCGTTGTCGATGTGGATCAGCTCCATCGACGGATACGACTGTGCTCGAATCGCGTCAATGCACCGCCGCAAAAACGGCGCGCTGTTCCAGGTGGTGAGAATCGCGGAGACGAGTCCTACCGCCACCGCTTCCACGCGTTCTTCAGCACGCCCGCATACGCGCGCATGGCCCGCTTCCGCCCGACCTCGGGGTGGGCGACGCCGATGGCCGCTGCGACGATCCTCATCAGCATCCCGGTCACGATCAGCCAGCGCAGGGTCTCGGCGTTCCCCGCCGAGAGCCACTTCCGCGCGTAGCGCCACATGTTCCGGTACCACACCTCGGTGAAGCGCTCGAACGGCACGTGCTCCAGGCTGGCCCCGCCCGCGTGAGTCGCGCGCGCCTCCGGCACGACCCACACTTCCTTCCCCGCGGCGGCCAGGCGGCGGCAGTAGTCGACGTCCTCGAACCACGCCGGCGCGAACTGCTCGTCGAAGGGCCCGACCTCGTCGAAGACTTCGCGCCGCAGCAGCAGCGCCGCCGCGGCCGGCTGCTCGATGCGCCGCGGCACGGTGAGGTCGAGGTCGCGGTAGCGGTGGTGGGCGGTGTGCCGGTTCTTCGGGAAGAGCTTGTGGAAGGCGAAGATCTCGCCGGCGAGCGAGCGCAGCGTCGGCAGGCGCCGGAGCTGGAACTCGCGTTGTCCGTCGCCGTCGAGGAGCGGCGCCGCGCCGGCGAGCTTCGGATGCACGTCGAGGAACCTCACCAGCGCCGAGAGCGCGCGCGGGGCGAGCTCGCAGTCGGGATTGAGGAGGAAGACGTATCGCCCTGCGGTCTCGTGCACGGCGCGGTTCGTGCCGGCGGCGAAGCCGTCGTTGCTCGCCGCGCGCATGACGCGCGCGCCGCGATCGGCGACGAGCTGCAGCGTGGCATCGGCCGAGGCGTTGTCGTAGATGACGACCTCGTAGGGGATGTTGTCGCAGGCCGCGGGGATGGCGCCGAGGCAGCGGCCGATCCAGCGACCGCTATTCCAGGTGACGATGACGATCGACAGCTCCGGCGCCGGCGCGGCCGCAACCAGCGCGCGCGACTCGGGCGGCTGCTCGTCGTCGTCGAACTTCAGTCGTCGTGCTTCCATCGTTGAATGGCGTCGATCAGCGGCTGCGTCACGACGTCCCAGGCGTACCGCGGGCGGATGCGGGCGAGAGATTGTACGCAACGGGCGTGAAAAGCGTCGTCGCACAGCAGCTTGTGCATGGCCGCCGCCACGGCGTCGACGTCGCCCGGGGGGACGACCACGCCGAGTCCTTCCGTCCGTACGAGCTCCGCAGCGAATCCCTCCTCTGTGGTGATGACCGGGACGGTGGCGGCGATCGCATCGAAGAGCCGCGTGCGAATCGAGTATGCAGCCTCCGCCGTCGGGCGATGCAGCATGATAGCGATTTTGGCACGGCGCAGCCACGACAGTCGATCGCGGTACGGAATCCACTCGTCATTCGCTTGAACGAAGGGCTGCCCCGACGCAACGAGGCGGTCGAAGCGATCCTCGCGGCGCCGGTCGACCATGGAGCGGTTCGGCCGCGAGCGGCCGAGGAAGAGGAGACGGCAGGGGACGCCGTCGCGGTTGAGCTTGATGGTGGCGTCGACGGCCGTCTTCGGGTCGAGCCATTCCCAGGTGCCGCCGCCCCAGAGGATGAGGTTCTCAGTTCTTAGTTCTTGGTTCTTCGTTGTTGCCTCTGCGCCGAAGGGGACGATGACCGCCTCTCGCTTGTACAACTCGCGCTGTTTGGGAGTGGCGACCATCAACAGATCGCCTTCCTTCAGGGCCGTTTTGAGCCGCGATCTCTCGGCCGCGAGATGGACGCGCTGTCTCAGCGACGGCGAGCGGCCGTACATCTCGCGCAGCTCGAGCAGGACGGGATCGAAGAGGTCGTAGACGATGCGCTGCGCTTTGCGCCGGCGGCGGAAGCCGCGGGCGGGCTGGCCGAGGAGGACGTCGGCGTCGTGCAGGGCGCGCTTGGCCTCGTTGGAGCCCTTTGCGACGAGCGAGAACTGCGCGACCTCGGGGGGCTTGCCCTCCAGACGGGCGACGAGCGTGACCTCGAAGTGCTTCGACAGCTCGCCGGCGAAGTGCCAGGCCCGGATGCCCGGGCCGGCCATCCGCTCCCCCACCACGTCGGGCGTGTGCACGACAACGCGAAGCATCGGCGGCGCACGATACTACAGGCGGGTGAACAGCCCCTGGACGATGCCGCGCAGGGACGAGCGGCCGCGCAGCAAGAGCTTCACGTCCTCCCAAATCAGCGCGCCGATGCGGCCGACGCCGGGGTGCATTCGCGCCACGAAGTAGCGGTTGCGCGTGCGCAGGCGCTGCGCGTCGCGGCCGAGGACGCCGGCCGAGGCGGAGCCGCGATGGCTGGCCTTCACTACCGGCAGGACGACGGTGCGCCAGCCGCTCTCGTGCAGGCGCGCGCAGAGCTCGACGTCTTCGTAGTAGGCGAAGAAGCGCGGATCGAAGGGGCGCTCGCCGACGGCTTCTCTTCGATAGAGGGCAGCGGTGGCGGAGACGCCCCAGGGGCGATTCGCGATTCGCGATTCGCGATTCGCCAATCGCTCGTCGCGAACCTGCCGAATCGTCCCATCGGAAACGTCGATCCCTGCCCCATCGAGCGTGCCATCGGAAGCGCGAATCATCGTCTGCACCGCGCCGACGCCCTCGATCATCGCCTCGCGTACCGTGGCCAGCCAGTCGGGGTCGAGCACGACGTCGTTGTTGACCAGCGCCACGAACGGCGCCGTCGTCCGCTTCCAGGCCTCGTTGTTGCCGCCGGCGAAGCCGAGGTTCGTTTTGCTGTTGTCCCAGACCACGACTTGCGCGGCCGGCAGCGTCTGCGCGGCGATCGAGTCGATGCAGGCGCGCAGCATGTCGCCGCCGTCGATGTCGAGGACGATGACGGCGACGTCACTCATGGTCCATCCGCTCGAGGTTCGCCGCGCCGGCCAGGCAGCGCAGCTCGATGCAGCCGGCGGCGGGGACGTCGACGTCGATCGTGCGGTACTCCGTGCTCGCCGGAAGCGTGTACGTCCGCGAGGCGATCGCGATCGTCGCGCCGTGCGCCGACTGGTACCGCAACTTCGACGTCCCCGCGCGGGCGAGGAACTTCACCGCGTCGCCCTGGCGCACGATCCAGCCGCCGGTGAAGAGGAAGCGCTGCGGCTGGTACTCGCGCGGGTACATCTCGCCGCCGAGGTGCGTGACGTGTGTGTCCTCGAACTGGATGCGGTCGCCGGGCCGCCGGCCTTCGATGAAAAAGACCGCCACGAGGACCGCCGCGACCGCGGGCGTGAACGTCCGTCCGGTGCGGAAGAGGACGAGCAGGAGCACGAGCACGATGCCGCCGACGAGCGCGGCGAGGTTCGGGCGGATCGTGCTCGGGATGAGGCGCGAGAAGTCGCTGTGGAACCGCTCGCCCAGCCAGTCGCCGAGCGGGCTCTCGCCGTTGGCGATGTGGAAGAGGCGGAACGGGAAGGCCAGGCCGTGGACGACGAGGCCGAGAGTCCAGGCGGTCACGGCGAGCTTCGGGCCGGCGGCGATGCGCTCCCACAGCGCGGCCGCGCCGAGGGCCAGGATCGGGCAGAAGACGGCGATGTAGCGCAGCGGCGGGGACCAGCCGCCGTGCCACTCCGTCCGCGGAAATAGATAAATGAGGTAGAGGACGGAGGCCGACATGCCGAGGCGGAAGCCTTGCGGCATGCTTCGCCAGCGCGCGATGGCGATCAGGCCGAAGAGGTAGAGCGGAGCCTGGAAGGCGATGCCGGCCGCGCCGTCGACGGTGAGGCCGGCGATGCCGAGGAGGTAGAAGTACGGCGGCCCGGGACGGAGCTCCCACGCTTTGTGCGAGGAAAGCGCGAAGGCGATGGCCAGGAAGACGAGGATGGCCGCGGCGATCAGCGCGCGTTTGAGCGTCGGCTTCCAGACGCGCAGCAGCAGCACGATGGCGATCAGTCCGAACCGCAACTTCAGCAGCAGGAGCCCCAGCAGCGCCGCCCCCCACCGCACCGCCCGGCGCTGGCGCACGCCGCGCACGGCCTCGACGAAGCACCACGCCGCCGGCACCTCGGGCCAGATTCTTGCCGCGTAGAAGACGATCGGCGGGCCGAAGGCGATCAGCGGAAAGAGCTGGCGCGTTGTGGCGTCGGAGATGCCTTCGTCCTCGAAGAGGCGGATCGTCGAGCGCACCAGGAGCGCGCCGAAGAGCGCCATCGTCGCCAGCGCGCCGGCCAGCCCGGCCAGGGCGAAGCCGGGCGCCATCAGCAGCGCCAGGAACGGCTCGAGGCGCGAGTACGTCCCGCTCGGTCCGACGCGGTCGCCGTACTGCGGCACGAGGTCGAGGCGGTGCGTCGCCGAGTGCGCGAGGTCGCGGTACTGGTTGGCCAGGTCGAGGTCGTGGTCCTTCACCATCGACTCTGTGATCAGCAGGTAGAACGGCTCGTCGCCGTCGATCGGGAACGGCAGCATGGCCCCGACGATGACGACGACGTAGATCATCAGCGCCACGGCGGCGGCGCGGTTCGCCGACCAGCGCACGTCGTCGGCGAAGGCGACGAAGGCGAAGAGCATGGCCAGCTTCGCCACGGCGAAGGCGACGATGGCGAGATGGGCGTCGACGGTCACGCCGAGGGGGCGGGCCGTCAGCGCCAGCGCGCCGAAGAGCAGCCACGCCCCGATCTCGCACGCCGCCCAGCGCCACAGCGCGCGGCCGTGCAGGAGGAGCAGCGCCGCGGCGACGGAGACGACGGCGAGCGGCAGGAGCGTCATTCGAAGCCGACCGACTCCACCTGCAGGCGCGCGTTCGGCGGCAGGTCGGCCGCCGCCGTGATGTGCAGCGACTCGGCGGGCGGCAGCACCAGCCGTCCCGCGCCGTAGAGGAAGGCCGCCTGCCCGTAGCCGCGGATGTCGGCGACGGGAAGCCGCGGCAGCGGATTGCGCGCGCCGAAGAACTGCTCGCGGCGCATGAAGCCGAAGTCGGCCACGTCGCCGATGCGGATCGGACGCCCGTTGACGTCGCCGATCACGCGGTCTTCCTTGAAGCGGGCCACGTTCGCGCCGCTGGCGACGAGGACGACGCGCTTGACGCCGGGCGGGACGCCGACGTCGATCGACTGCGACGCGGCGAGGGCGGCGCCGACGGTCTGCGCAGTCGGCGGCACGGCCCGGAAAAAGTTCGGCATGGCTCGGGCGATGAGGCCCGACCACGGCCAGAGGATGAAGAGCGCAATGGCGGGGACATACGCCAGGCGCGGCAGCAGCGGCATCGCCACCGCGATCGCCGCCGCCACCCACAGCGGCGCGTGCTCGGCGCGGGCGAAATGCGCCGCGGCGAGGAAGGCGACGGCAACCGCCAACGGGAGCAAGATGGGAAGCGCGGGCCCCCCAAACCCCCCGGCCGCCGCACCATCACCCCCCCCCCGGGGCGGAGGCACTATCAAAAAGAAAGGCGCGC
>JBKOUP010000027.1:0-4518 GCA_046723495.1 Acidobacteriota bacterium | reverse complement strand
GTGTAATCCCAGCTCCGGCCCGACTTTTGCGATTCCTAAGCCCAGGATTGACACTGAATGAACGCTCATTCATACTGAGCGCACAGGAGTCCGAAACCATGGCCGAAGTCAAATCACAGGGCGCTGTCGAGGCAATGGAGGTCGCCGAGGCCTCCCGCGAGACCGAGTGGGAAAAGCCGTCGTTCGTCGGCCAGCTCTTCCTCGGCAACCTTCAGACCGACCTCATCCACCCGTTCCCCGAGCAGCCGGCCGCCGACAAGGCTGAAGCCGACGACTTCCTCGTCAAGCTCGAGCGTTTCCTGGCCGAGAACGTCGACGCCGACAAGATCGACGAGCAGGGCGAGTACGACTACGCGCTCTTCGACGGCTTCACCGAGCTCGGCGCGTGGGGGATGAAGATCCCGAAGGAGTACGGCGGCCTCGGATTTTCGGCCACGAACTACAACCGCGCCATCGGCCTCGTGGCCACGTGGTGCGGCTCGACGGTGGCGTGGCTCTCGGCGCATCAGTCAATCGGCGTCCCGCAGCCGCTGAAGCTCTTCGGCACTCCGGAGCAGAAGAAAAAATATCTGCCGCGCCTGGCCAAGGGCGCGATCTCCGCGTTCGCGCTGACGGAGCCGGGCGTCGGCTCCGATCCGGCCAAGATGCAGACGACGGCCACGCCCTCGCCCGACGGCAAGGGCTGGATCCTCAACGGCGAGAAGCTCTGGTGCACGAACGGCCTCAAGGCCGAGGTCATCGTCGTCATGGCCCAGACCCCGCCGAAGAAGGTCAAAGGCAAAGAGAAAAAGCAGATCTCCGCGTTCATCGTGGAGACAGACACGCCCGGCTTCGAGATCCTGCATCGCTGCCAGTTCATGGGGCTGCGCGGCATCGGCAACGTGCTGATCAAGTTCAACGACGTCTTCGTGCCGAAGGAGAACCTCCTCTGGGGCGAAGGCCTCGGCCTGAAGCTCGCCCTCATCACGCTGAACACGGGCCGCCTGACGATCCCCGCGGGCTGCGCTGCCGGCAGCCGGAAGATGCTGGAGATCGCGAAGGAGTGGGGACTGGAGCGCGTGCAGTGGGGCGCGCCGATCGCGAAGCACGAAGCGGTGGCGGCGAAGATCGCCTGGATGGCCTCGCACACGTTCGCGATGGAAGCGATCGTCTGGCTGACCTCGGGCCTGGCCGACCGCGGCGACGTCGATCTCCGCCTCGAAGCGGCCATGGCCAAGCTCTTCAACACCGAGGTGGCCTGGCAGTGCGCCGACCACCTCGTGCAGATCCGCGGCGGCCGCGGCTTCGAGACCGCGCAGTCGCTGCGCGCGCGCGGCGAGAAGGGCTACCCGGTCGAGCGCATCCTCCGCGACATGCGCATCAACCGCATCTTCGAGGGGACGAGCGAGATCCAGCATCTCTTCATCGCCCGCGAGGCCGTCGACCCGCACATGAAGCGCGGCTACAAGATTCTGCAGCCGGACACGCCAACGGGCGAGAAGCTCGCCGCCGCGGCCAAGGCCGGCGCGCATTACGCGGCCTGGTATCCGAAGAAGTTCGTCGGCTGGTCGCGCTATCCGAAGTACGGCGAGTTCGGCTCGCTCTCCGCGCACATGGGCTACGTCGAGCGCGCCTCGCGCAAGCTGGCCCGCTCGATCTTCCACGCCATGATGCGCTTCCAGGCCAAGCTGGAGCGGAAGCAGATGGTGCTTTTCCGCGTGGTCGACATCGGCACGGATCTCTTCGCCATGTCCGCCGCCGTCAGCTACGCCACGATGCTCGCGAAGCAGGGGCACGCGAACGCGCTCGACCTCGCCGACGTCTTCTGCAAGGAAGCGCGGATGCGCATCGACTTCAACTTCGACCATCTCTTCGACAACCACGACGAGGAGTCGTACCGCCTGGTCACGAAGCTGCTCAAGAACGAGTACGACTGGTTCCGCGGGCCGATGGTCGAGCCGGTCATGCCGACGCCGGAGCAGGTCGAAGAGGCGATGGCGAAGCTGGCGTAGGCCGCCACAAAAAGACTTCTCGATGGGCCCAGCCGCTCGTTTCTCCACGACGGCGGGCCCAAATCGTATGCGCCCCTTCGGTCACGAACGGGAGCGGCAGCGAGAAGCCGAACAGGTCGCCGTGCCGGGCGGCGTTGCGGAAGCTCGCCACCGTCGTGGCGTCGATCATCAATTCGATCTCCTCCGGCGGCAGCGACGCGTCGACGCGTCCGACCACGACGAGCGGGTCGTGCACGGTTGACCGCGCCGCCGGCGACTCGAACGTCACGAGCTCTCCCGGCGCGACGCTCGGCGGATCGAACATCGGCCGGTAGGTCACGCGCTCGACGGTGCGGAAGTACGCGGAGCTGCGCACGCGGCCGTTGGCGATGCAGACGGCGCAGCCGGCGGCGGGCTCGCGGCGGGCGTGCTGGGCGCGGAAGGCGCGCCAGGCCGGCCCGTTCCAGATCTCCCCGATCGTGTTCTGCCACAGATTCCCGAAGGAGACGCCGTTGATGCAGCAGGTGCGCACGTCGCCGCCGGAGGTGACCCAGATCGACGCCCACGGCTCGCTGCAGGTCCAGTCGGGCCGCTCGCGCTGCGCGCGGCGGACGTAGTCGAACTCCGTCCGCTCGCCGCGGAAGCGGCTGGTGAGATCGAGGCCGAGGTCCTCGGCGCGGGTGACGGCGTCGTCGAAGAGCTGCGCGGTCCGAGCGACGTTGCCGAGGTTCTCGCGATCGTAGTTCCGCGTGAGGTCGGCGCTGTCCGCCTGCAGATAGAGCGGCTCGACGTGGACGCCGGTCGCGCCGAGCTCCGCGCAGAGCTCGACCATGGCCGGCAGCTCGGCGATGTTCGAGGCCATGGCCACGAACGAGAGGTTGACGCGCGGGCGCCCGTATTTGCGCCCGGCGTCGACGAGGGCGCGGATGCCGCGCAGGCAGGCCTCGAACTTCGCGCCGCGGCGGATGGTCTCGTACGTCGCCGCCGTGGCGCCGTCGATCGAGACGGTGATGCACTCGGCCCCGGCCTTCGCCAGCGCCTCCGCCTTCTCCTCGTCGATGAGCGTGGCGTTCGTGTTGAACCACACCTCCACGCCGAGCGACGCCAGCTCGGCGATGTAGTCGGGGAGGTGCTTGTTCAGCGTCGGCTCGCCGAGGCCGAAGAGATAGGCGCGGACGAGCGTCGGAAAGATCGGGCGAAGGCGCGCGAAGAGGTCGGGCTCGAAGAACGCCTGCCGCGCCGTTGATTCGTAGCTGATGGCGCACATCCGGCATCGCAGGTTGCATCGCGCCGCCACTTCGAAGAACGCCTCGATCGGCCCGTCGGCGGAGATCGCGTCGCGCCCCTCGTAGTGCGCGCGCGCGGCCGACACGTTCGTCCACCGCAGCCGATCCATCGTTCCATCATACGGAAGCGATTGCAATGGGAGTCCAAGCAAAACGGAGGAGGATGCCATGCCACGTCGTTCGATCGTGACCCTGGTCCTCGTGTTGGTCGTTGCCGTTGGCGCGTTTGCCGCCGATCTCCCGAAGTGGGATGACGACAGCGCCGTCATCGTGACGCCGTTCCCGCGCGCCTTCGCGCCGGCGCTCGAGTCGGCGAACCTCGTCGCCCAGGTCTTTCACCCCATCGACGTGCGCACGGACGTGCGCTGGAACGTCGCCGTCACGAACGCGGACGGCATCGTCGTCCGCCGCTTCACGGCCCGGCAGACGTTCCGCCCCGGCGAGGCGATGATGTTCGCGCCGGCCTGGAACGGGCGCGACGAAAGCGGGCGCTGGCTGCCGAACGGCACGTACGACGTCGTCGCCGGCGTGGAGATGCGCGCCGTCGAGGAGCGCGTGCGCCCGCGCGAGGACGGCCAGGAGGTCCACCCGCGCGTCGCTGTCATCAGCCAGACCGCCTCGCATCCCATCGTCATCGACTCCATCCGCCGCGGCCGCGTGGCCGCGCCGCAATCGCAGTCGCCCCACGATCCGGGCGTCCCCTTCAACTTCTACTACGGCACGCTGCACAACCAGACCAGCTACAGCGACGGCGGGCATCCGAACGACTCGAACTGCGCCTCGTCGACCACGCACGGCCCGAGCGACTTCGATCCGTCGCAGGCCTACGCCTACGCGCGCAACACCGCACACCTCGACTTCATGGGCATCACCGACCACAACCACCAGTTCAACGACGCCTGCAGCGGCTGCACGGCGCAGCAGATCGTGCAGCGCTACCACGACGGCCTGGCCACCGCGGCGAGCGCGAACGTCGACGGCACGTTCGTGGCCATTTACGGCATGGAATGGGGCTACATCTCGACCTCGAGCTTCCGCAACGAAGGCCACGTCGGCGTCTTCGAGTGTCCGAAGCTCTTCGGCTGGGAGCCGAGCAGCACCTGCACCGTCGGCGTCGACTGCGATTACGACGTCTACACGAACCAGAGCGGCGCGAGCTATCCGGCCATGTACACCACCGCGCTGGCGAACCCGTCGCCGTGGGGCGCGTTCGGGCAGTTCATGCATCCTTCCGACGGCACGAAGAGCGCCCAGGGCCAGGG
>JBKOUP010000219.1:0-2928 GCA_046723495.1 Acidobacteriota bacterium | reverse complement strand
AGACCGCGGTGTGCTTCATCCCGCGCACCTGCGCGGCAACGAGGGGCTCGGCGATTTTCTCCGACGAGTCGCGGTCGTAGCGGAAGTCGATCGACGCCTCGGGGAAGACGCGCGTGAACCAGTGCAGGACGACGAAGACCGACACCGCGGCGATGGCGATGCAAACCGCGATGAAGATCCAGTCGGAACGGGTGAGGCGAAGCATTTGCGTCAGGGGGCAGAGCGCAGGGCGCGGGGCGCAGGTGGTGGTCGTCGCGAGGACACGATCTGCGCCCCGCGCCCTGCGCCCTGCCCCCTCACGATCGCGCCGTGCTTGATCACGGCGACAATCGTGCGCGTATTTGCGACGTTGTCCAGCGGATTTTTCTCCAGCAACACCAGATCCGCCCGGGCCCCCGGCTCGATCTTGCCGCGCGTGGCGATGCGCAGCACGTCCATGGCCGGGATGCCGGCGTCGTGCAGCAGGCGCAGCTCCTCGTGCAAGCTCGCGCCGGGGACGATCCACGGCGTCGGCGTGTCGGTGCCGGCGGCGAGGGGCACGCCGGCGTCGAAGAGCTTCTTCGTCAGTTGCAGCAGCTTCGGCCAGGGGGCGTGCGCGGCGCGGTACTGCTCGGGCGTCCAGTCCTTCGTGAACGTGAAGAACGACCAGCTCCGCTGCACGAGCGGCGGCGCGAGCTTGATGTCGGGGTTTTGCGTCCAACGCGGATCGTCGCCGTAGAACTTCGTCACCATGGCCATGAGTGTCGGATCGACGACGACCTTGTGCCTAGCCAGCTCGCGCACCATCTCGTCGATGGCCGCGTCGTTCAGATGTTCGAGCCAGTAGACGCGGCCGAACATGGAGTTGTCGTAGCCGCTGTCGGTGTACGCCGACGACCACGGCGCCGCGTGCTCCACGCCATCGATGCTCATCCGCGCGGCCTCGGTCCAAGTCGTCCGCTGCAGATGTCCGATGATGGGAAGTCCGTTCTTGTGCGCCTCGTCGATCGCGGCGGCGACGAAGTTCGGCGGCATCGACGCGTAGACCTTGATGCAGTCGACACCGGCGGCCTTCTGCCAGCGGATCTCGCGGCGGATCTCCTCTTCGCTGTGCACCGGCTGGAACGGCTCGGGATCGAAGTCGCTGCTGTTGAGGATGCGGCCGCAGGTGAGGATGTCGGGCCCCGCGACGGCGCCCTTCGCGACCATGTTGCGCAGCGTCACCGCCGCCTCGGTCTCCGCGCCGGGATCGCGGATCGTGGTCACGCCGAAGTCGAGGAACGCGCGCAGCATCTGCTCGATGGTCGGGCGGTCGAAGCGCGGGCGGAGGTTGCCCTTCTCGTCGCGGCCATGCTCGAAGAGGTGGGCGTGCATGTCGGCGAGGCCGGGGATGAGGTACTTGCCGCTGCCGTCGATGACCTTCGCGGCCGGGTCGCATTTCGCGGCCACGCGGTCGCCGGCGATGCACACGTCTTCATGCGGCCGGACGCTCCGCGCGGCGGGATCGATCACCGTCACGTTGTGGATCAGCAGCGCTGCAGCGAGAACGAACACGTCAGGCCAGCTGCTGCAGTGCCTTTTCCATCCGCCGGATCCCCTCGGACGCCTCGTCCATCGAGAGGTTCAGCGGCGGGCGGAAGCGGACGGAGTGATGCCCGGAGGAGAGCACCATCAGGTCGTTGGCCATCATCGACTTGATGGCGGCGTCGCGCAGCTCGCCGCTCGGCAGGTCGAACGCCGCCATCAGCCCGCGGCCGCGCACGTTCGAGACGAGGCTGGGCAGCTCCTGGGCGAAGCGCTCCAGCTCCCCGACGAAGTAGGCGCCGACCGTGGCGGCGTTGTCGACGAGCTTCTCCTCCTCGATGACTTCGAAGTAGCGCTGCGAGCGCACCATGTCGGTGAGGTTGCCGCCCCACGTCGAGTTGATGCGCGACGACTCCACGAAGACGTTGCGCTCCACGTCCATGATCCGGTCGTTCGAGGCGAAGCCGCAGACCTGGGTCTTCTTGCCGAAGCAGAGCATGTCCGGCTCGACGCCGTAGTGCTGGAAGGCCCACATCTTCCCGGTCAGGCCGGCGCCCGACTGCACCTCGTCGAAGATGAGCATCATCTCGTTCTCGTCGCAGAGCCGGCGCACGGCGCGGAAGAACTCGGGGCGGAAGTGGTTGTCGCCCCCCTCGCCCTGGATCGGCTCCATGATGAAGGCGGCCACGTCGTCCTTGCGCTCGGCCAGGAACTGCTTGGCCTGCGCGAGGGCGGCGTCCTCGCGGCGGGCGGCGTCGGCGAGGGCTTCCTCGGTCGCGGGGAAGTGGATCTTCGGGCTGTCGATGCGCGGCCAGTCGAACTTCGGGAAGTACTGCGTCTTCCTCGGATCGGCCGTGTTCGTCAGCGAGAGCGTGTACCCGCTGCGGCCGTGGAAGGCCTCGCGCAGATGCATGACCTGCCATCCGCGCTCGGCGGTGTAGCCCTTCGCGAAGTTCTTGCGCACTTTCCAGTCGAAGGCGGCTTTGACGGCGTTCTCGATGGCCAGCGAGCCCCCTTCGACGAAGAACAGGTGCTTGGTGAAGTTGGGCGGCATGGCCACGCGGGAGAAGGTCTCGACGAACTCGGCCATGTACGTCGTGTAGATGTCGGAATTGGCCGGCTTGTTGATCGCGGCGGTGGCGATGCGCTCGCGAAACTCGGCGTTGTCGAGGCGCGGATGGTTGTAGCCGATCGGGCAGGCGGCGAAGTTGGTGAAGAAGTCGAGGACTTTCCGTCCGCGGCGGGCATCGAAGAGCCAGGAGCCCTGCGATTTCTGCAGGTCCATGACGATCTCGTAGCCGTCGGCGAGCATGTGCCGGCCCAGGACGCTGTGCACTTCCGCCGGCTGAACGTGCAGACGGCGATCGGTGATCGTGGTGGAGGGGGACATTCGCTGCTCCTGTTTTCTGTTGACACGCCGCGGGG
>JBKOUP010000008.1:0-5110 GCA_046723495.1 Acidobacteriota bacterium | reverse complement strand
CTTGATCTTCTTCGCTTTCAGAGCCACGGACTCCTCCTTCGCTCGGGCGTAATGCTACACTGTCGGTGCTTCCGCGGGCGCGAGCGAGGCCACCACACGCTCGCAGCGCTCGTCGAGATCGCCATCCTGCGCGACCTCCTCGCGGTACAGCCAGCAGCGCCCGCACTTGTGGCCGCGCGCCCGCGTCGTGGTGATGCCGATGCGGCCGATGCCTTCGACCTCGACGAAGTCGGCGACGCCGTCGTCGGCCGGCACGAAGTCGACGTGCGACACGATGAAGATCTTCGACAGGTCGACGTCCGCGGTGCCCGTCAGCACCGCCGGCACGACGTCGCAGTGCAGCTGCACGTCGGCGTCGATCGACTTGCCGATCTCGCCGGCGTCGCGGGCGCGCTCCAGCACCTTGAACACCGCCTCGCGCACGCGGAAGATCCGCTCCCACGCCGCCACGTCGATGATCGGCGTGTCGAGCTCCGGGAACTGCGCGAGGTGCACCGACTCCTCCTTCGGTCCCGGCAGCTCGAGGTAGATCTCGTCCGCGGTGAAGGAGAGGATCGGCGCCAGCACGGCCGTGAGGCCGCGGGCGATCAGGTACATGGCCGTCTGTGCGGAGCGGCGGCTGTGCGAGGCCGGCGCGTCGCAGTAGATCGTGTCCTTGGAGATGTCGATGTAGAGCGCGGAGAGGTCGACGGTGCAGAGCTCCAGCAGGGCCCGGTGCACGGCGTGGAACTCGTACGTCTCGTAGGCGCGGCGGCAGCGCTCGAAGGCCTCGGCCGCGCGGGCGAGCGCCCACTTGTCGACGTCGAGGAGCTGCTCGGCCGGCAGCGCGTCGGTCGCGGGATCGAAGTCGTGCAGGTTCGCGAGCAGATAGCGGGCCGTGTTGCGCAGCTTGCGGTAGCTCTCGCCGACGCGCGTCAGGATCTGCGGGCCGAAGACGACGTCGTCGGTGTAGTCGGCCGTGGCGATCCAGAGGCGGAGGATGTCGGCGCCGCTCTGCTTGATCACGTCCTGCGGCGAGAGGGCGTTGCCGGTCGACTTCGACATCTTGTCGCCGCCCTCGTTGAGCACGAACCCGCACGTGACGACGCCGCGGTACGGCGCGCCGCCCTCGACGCCGGTGCCGATCAGCAGCGACGACTGGAACCAGCCGCGATGCTGGTCGTGCCCTTCGAGGTAGACGTCGGCCGGCCAGGTCAGCTCCGGCCGCGACTGCAGCACGGCGATGTGCGAGGAGCCGGAGTCGAACCAGACGTCGAGGATGTCGCGCTCCTTGCGGTATTCAGTACTTCCACACTTGCACTCAACACTATAGAAATCTGACGCGGGGCGATCGAACCACGCATCCGCTCCCTCGGCCTCGAAGATTTCCTTCACCTTGGCGAAGAGCTCCGGCGACGTGACCGTCTCGCCGCAGCCCTCGCAATAGAGAACGGTGATCGGCACGCCCCACAGGCGCTGGCGCGAGATGCACCAGTCGGGGCGGTTCTCAACCATGCCGCGCATCCGGTCGTGTCCCCAGGCCGGGTACCACGTCACTTTCTCGATCTCGGCGAGGGCGCGCTCGCGCAGCGCCTTCTCATCCATCGAGATGAACCACTGCTCCGTGGCCCGGAAGATCACCGGGTTCTTGCAGCGCCAGCAATGCGGGTACGAATGCGTGATCGTCTCCGCCTTCAGCAGCGCGCCGCGCTCGCGGAGGTGCTCGACGATCAGCGGATTGGCCTTGAACACCTGCATGCCGGCCCAGAGCGGCACGTCGTCGGTGAACTGTCCGCGGTGGTTGACGGGCGTGTAGATGTCGAGGCCGTAGCGGCGGCCGGTGTTGAAGTCGTCGGCGCCGTGGCCGGGCGCGGTGTGCACGAGGCCCGTGCCGGCGTCGACGGTGACGTAGTCGCCGAGGACGATCGGGCCCTCGCGCGGGAGAAAGGCGTGGCGGTAGGTGAGGTGCTCGAGCGACGCGCCCTTGAAGACCTTGACGACGTTGTAGTCGCTCCAGCCGAGGGTGGACATCACCTGCTTCGTCAGCTCGGAGGCGAGGATGTAGTTCGTGCCGTCGTGCTCGACGACGTCGTAGTCGAAGTCGGGCTTCACGGCGATCGCGAGATTTGCCGGCAGCGTCCACGGCGTCGTCGTCCAGATGACGGCGTAGAGCGGCTTCTCGATCGGGAGGTCGAGCTGTTTGACGGCGTCGTCGCTCATGCGGAAGCGCACGTAGATCGACGGCGAGGTGTGGTCCCGATACTCGACCTCCGCTTCTGCGAGCGCGGTCTGGCAGTGCGTGCACCAATGCACCGGCTTCAGTCCTTTGTAGACCATGCCGGTCCGGATGAAGCGGCCGAGGGCGTCGGCGATGGCGGCCTCGTAGTGGAACGACATCGTCGTGTACGGCCGGAACCAGTCGCCGAGCACGCCGAGGCGGATGAAGTCGTCGCGCTGGAGGTCGATGTTCTTGTCGGCGAAGTCGCGGCAGGCGCGGCGGAAGTCGGCCTCCGACATCTCCCGCTTCTTCGACCCGAGCTGCTTGTCGACGGCGTGCTCGATCGGCAGGCCGTGGCAGTCCCAGCCCGGGATGTAGGGCGCGTCGAAGCCCGACATCGTCCGCGACTTCACGACGATGTCCTTGAGGATCTTGTTCATGGCGTGGCCGATGTGGATGCGCGCGTTCGCGTACGGCGGGCCGTCGTGCAGGACGAACTTCGGGCGCCCCTGCGACTGCTCGCGGATGCGCGCGTAGAGGTCGATCTCGTTCCAGCGCGCGAGCCGCTTCGGCTCGTTCTGCGGAAGGTTGGCCTTCATCGGGAAGGCCGTTTCGGGAAGGCTCAGCGTTTTCTTGTAGTCGCTCGTCTCGGCCATGGTGGCCGGCGAAAGTAGCACAGAGGAGGGAACAGGTCACAGCGAACGGGTGACAGGGGAGCTCTCGTGACAGCTACCTGTCGCCTGTCATCTGTTCCCTGTCACCGTCATTCCGCCTTCTTCAGCTCCCCGTCGAGATGCGCGAGCGCGGCCTGCAGCTGCTCGCGGCGCCTGTCGCTCTTCGTCTCGGCCAGCTCGCGCGCGATGCGGCGGCGGGAGAGCTCGAGCGACTCGCGGTGCTTGCGGCGCTCGATGCTCTCGCGATCTTCCTGGCCGGGCCGTTTGCGCGCCTCGCGCTCGTCTTCCGCGTCCTGCCACTGTGATTGAACCGATTTGCTTTCGAATCCTCGTGCCATGTGTTTCCTGAAATTACTTGGTAGCCAAACTAAATTCCTCGCGCCCACGTTCGACGATTCTGACCACGTCGTCGGCGACGAGGAACCGTTCCTTCACTAATTTCAACGTTGCCGCGGTGAACTTGCCGAGGTACTCGTCCGCGCTGCGGTAGAGCTTCGTGATCTCTGCTTTCGGCCATGCGATAAACGAGCCGAGGAAGCTGACGCGGTAGCCGGCGAAGCCGGTGCTCGGATCGCGCAGATTCCAGCCGGTGTACGTGGCGAGCGGGACCTGCAGCTCGGGGAGGCGGACGCCGGCGAGCTCGTTGCCGTCGGGGCCGACTTGCGGGACGAGATTGACGTAGTGGCCGACGATCGTTGGCGGCTCTGTCGACGAGTCGAGCTTGGCGACGTCGTAGGCGAACTTCGGCGCGGCCTTCAGCGCGAGCTCGCTCGGACGCACGAGCGTGCCGTCGGCGATCTTCGGCAGCCGGTTCGGCGGCGGCTCGACGCCGTGGCGCGTCCAGGCGTCGAGCGCGGCAGCGAAGCCGTGGCGCAAGTCAATGATGTTGTTCGGATTGCCGAGCTGCTGCGCCCCTTCTCCCTTCACCGGCCGCCAGGGGCTGGCGATGTGGCCGAGCCCCGCGACGAGATAGGCGCGCGACGTCGGCGCCGGCTCCACGTCGCGGGTGCTGTCCGGCGTCGTGTGGATCAGCGACGCGCCGCGCGACCAGTACTCGTACGCGGTGTTGACGTAGACGATCTTCGGCACGACGTGCTCGGCCGCGGCGCGCGCGAGGAGACCGTCGTCGGCGAACGGCGGGACGTCGACAGGATAGAACGACGGCGCGAGCGGCTGTTGGTCGCGCGACGGCTGCGCGAAGCGGTGGTTGAAGTTGCCGCGCCCCGCGCCGGCGACGTAGATCAGCATCGCGTCGAGCGCCTGCCGCCCGTCCTCGTCGGCGTTGAAGCCCTGCCAGACGAAGTGCCGCAGGAATCGTCCGGTCTGGGAGATGCCCATCGCGTAGACCCAGCGCGCATGCACGACCGCGTTCGCGTCGTGCTTCGCATACGAGGCGAAGTCGCGCACGGCGGCCAGGCCGCTGCCGACGACGGCGGGATCGGCGGCGGTGTAGAGGATCTCGTAGATCTTGCCGGGGACGAAGCCGTCGTCGAAGTGGATGTCGCGGTCGCCGGTGAAGCGCCACTTCGGGCGCGGAATCGTTCGACGCGGCGCCGCCGGCGCGTCGCGCTCGGTGAGGACGGCGTCGCTCGGGTCGGCGACCGCGTAGCCGGTGCCGCCGATGGCGCCCTGGATCTCGTGGGCGATCGTGTGCTCGAAGCGCTTCCTGTCGACGACGAAGTCGGAGCGGACGCGGCCGCGCACCCCCTTCGCGATCGGCGCGGTGAAGTGCATGCGCGTCGCATCCGGTCTGACGTCGAATTGCCAGGCCAGCTCGACGAGGGTGAAGCCTTGCCGGAGGTACCACTCGTCGGGATCTTTGTCCTTGATGAAGAAGCGCCCGCCGCGGTTCGGGACGTTGATGAAGACGACGTCGCTCCCGCCCTTCGGCCGGACGATGTCGACGTCGCCGGAGAACTCGACTTCGCCGCGGGCGTTGCGCGGCGCCTTGTCGAGGTCGGCGATCGCGGCGTTGTGCGCGTTCGCCGGATCGACGGCGTAGACGACGCGGCCGCGGATGCGCTCGTAGTTCAGCGGGTAGTCGGTGCGGGAGAGGATTTCAATGCGCTCAACGCGCGCGAGCGCTGCGAGGGCGAATGCAGAATGCAGAATGCAGAATGCAGAAACGAGCCTAATTCTGCATTCAGCATTCTGCATTCTGCATTCCGTCACATACCGCCAGCCGTGAGGGCCCGTGCCGGAGTCACGCGCAGCCGGTCGCCGGGATGCAGCATATGCT
>JBKOUP010000160.1:0-4183 GCA_046723495.1 Acidobacteriota bacterium | reverse complement strand
TCCTCAAGCAGGTCGAGATTGCCAGGGAAGAGGCCACGAAGCTCCGCAAAAAGGAGCTGGCCGAGGTGCGGGCCATCCTGCAGAAGGATCGCGACGCTGCACTATCAAAGAAGGAGGCGGAGTTCGCCCGCGAGCGCGACGCGCTGCAGAAGAAGATCACGGACATGAGCCGGCGCGTCGGCAAGGCCGAGACGGCCGAAGGCGGCGAGCTCGACCTTTACGACGCCCTGCGCGAGGCCTTCCCCGAGGACCAGACCTCGCGGACGAAGGGCAAGAGCGGCGGGAACCTGATCCACGACGTCCGCTACAAAGGAAAGTCCGCCGGCAAGATCCTGATCGACTGCCGGCCGCGCGCGGCGTGGCAGTCGGCGTTCGTGAAGAAGCTGCGCGAGGACCAGTCGGAGGCCGGCGCGGACCAGGCCATCCTCGCCACCGGCACGTTTCCGGCCGGCAAGCGCGAGCTCTTCGTCGACTCGGGGATCATCGTCGTGGCCCCGGCGCGCGTGCCGGCCATGGTCGACGTCCTGCGCAAGGCCCTCATTGCCATGCACGTGGCGAAGCTGAGCGACGCCGAGCGCGCCGACAAGCTCGGGCAGCTGTTCCGCTTCATCACCTCGTCGGGATTCAAGCGCAGGCTGGCCGAGGCTTCGGAGCTGGCCGCGGAGGCGCTGCAGATCGACGTCGACGAGAAGCGCGCCCACGACAACGTCTGGAAAAAGCGCGGCACGGTGCTGACGCGCATCCGCAACGTGCTGCGCGAGATCGATACCGACGTGAGCGCGATCGTCGAAGCGCCGCCCGGCCCCGAACCGGGGGCGAAGGTGCTGCGTCCGGCGGCATTTCGGGTGACGTCATGACCGACAGCGCCCATCAGTGGCAGGAGCGGCGGCTGGGGCGCACGATCCTGCGCACGTACCGCGACACGCGCGACCTCTACGACGTGGTGCCGAACGAGCGCCAGCCGCGCATGGGACCGAAGGAAGACCTCGAGCTGCAGCGCCAGATCGAGGCCAACGAGGGGATCTTCGAGCCGCTGCTGGTCGAGCCGCATCCCGACGTGCACGGAAAGCTGCGCATCATCGACGGCGACCGCCGCTGGACGAACTCGAAGATCCTCGTGGAGCTGCAGCACAAGGAGGAGTACCGGCGCATCCCGCTGGAGATCACGGACCGCACGCTGACCGACGACGAGCGCCTGCGCGTCTGGATCTACATCCACCGCCAGCGCAAGGAGTGGGACGCGAAGGAGAAGGAGATGGTGGCGTACGCGCTGGTGTCGATCGTCGGCCGGGCCAGCGCCGCGAACATCCTCGGCGTGACGGTGCGCGAGCTCGACAAGCTGTGCGACGTGTACCAGCTGTCGGAACGCCTGACGAATCTGCCGGAGCCGGGCGCGTCGATCACTTGGGCGCGCGAGATCAAGAACATCAACAAGTCGCTGCTGACGCCGACGGTGCTCGACACGATCGTGCGCAAGGTCAACGAGAACGAGATCACGAACTCGAAGGAGATCCGCAAGCTCCGCCTCGTGCTGCGCGACCCGGTGGCCAAGGAGAAGTTCGTGCAGGGGGAAAGCCTCGAGCGCGTGCTCGATCACGTGGCCTCGCCCGATCAGCCGAAGAAGGGAAGCCTGGCCGGCGACATCGACGATCTGACGCAGGCGCTGAAGCGCCACTCCTGGACGACGCTCGCCGCCGCGCGCGGCGACGCGGCGCTGATGGAGAAGGTGGAGGAGGCGGAGCGGCTGCTGCGGGAGCTGAAGCGGGCCCTGGGCTGATACGATTCGAGGCCATGAAGACTTTTCGCTTCGTGGCCCTCTGCCTCGTTGCCACCGCCGCATTCGCCGCCAGTCACCTGCCGAAGGCAAACACGCACGCCGCGATCAAGGCCTACGTCGAAGAGGCCGCGACGATCGTGCGGAAGAACGGGCGCTCGTGCGCGACGTTCGCGTCGCCCGAGTGGAGGAGCGGCGCGTGGTACATCTTCGTCGACGGTCCGAACGACGAGGTCCTCTGCCATCCGAACGCGGCGCTCGTCGGCAAATCGTCGACGACGGTCGTGAACGCGAAGGGCGACAAGGTCGGGGCCATGGTCGCGGCGAAGGGGAAAGGCAACGGCAGCGGATGGGTCGAGTACCTCTGGACGCCGCCGGGAAAGAACGCCGATGAGCTGAAGACGACGTACGTCGTCGGCGTGACGGGGCCGGGCGGGAAGCACTACGTCGTCGGCGCCGGCGGCTGGAACGTGAAGTAGGGCACGCGATCAGCCGATGATCTCGCCGGCGTGCAGCCGCCGCAGGAACGTGTCGAGCGGCAGCACGCGCGTGCCATCGACGTTGAGCTCCTGCCCGCCGCGATAAACGATGTAGCCCTTCGCTTCCGTGGCGGCACGCAGGGCGTCGATTCCCTTCTTGAACTCGGGACGGAAGGCGCGGCTGCTCTTGACTTCAATGGCGACGACATGGCGCCCGCGCCACCAGACGAAGTCGACCTCGTTGCCGCTCGGCGTGGCCCAATAGCCGAGCGAGCCGCGGACGCCGGCGTAATGAAGATGGCTGCGGATCTCGTGATGGACGAGGTGCTCGAGCAAGACGCCGTCCCAATCGCGCGGGAGGGGCTGATCGAATCCGCCGGCCGCGGCGTGAAGAACGCCGGGATCGAACCAGTAGAACTTCGGAAGCGCGACTTCTTTGATCTTCGCCCGCGGCCGCCAAGCCGGAAGCCAGGATCCGATGAGCGTGTCGACGAGGACTTCGAAGTAGCCGCGCACCGTGTCGCGGGAGACGCCGGCATCGCGGGCGATGCCGGAGACGTTCGTGGTCTGCGCCGCGGCGAGTGCGGCGATCTCGAGGAACCTGCTGAAGCCGCCGAGGTCGCGGACGAGCGCTTCGGCCCTGATCTCCTCGGCGAGATAGGTCGTGACGTAGGCGCGCAGGAACTCCTCGCGCGCGTCGTCGTCGGACGCATTGATGCTGAGCGGCATGGCGCCGAAACGAAGGAGCTGCGCTGTCGGAACGGAGAAGCCCATTTCGGCGGATGTGAGAGGAAAGAGCTTCTTCACGACGGCGCGTCCGGCAAGGAGGTTGGCGGCGCCGCGCTTGAGCTTGCGCGCGGACGAGCCGGTCAGGGCGAATTTCTTGTAGCCCTTCTCTTCCATGAGGAAATGGACTTCGTCGAGGAGCCGCGGCGCGCGCTGGACTTCATCGAGGACGATCCAGCGGCGTCGGCAGGGCACGTGTAAACATCGACACCAATTTCACCGTAAAATTGGTGTCGGATATGCCAGGTTCGGCCGACCTCTACGGCGCGACGCGGCTGCGCCGGTGAGCGGGGGCGGGAGCGATCCTCACCTGCGCCGCGGCGTTCGCCGCCGGCGCGACGGTGATCTCGAACATGCTCGTCGCCCCGTTCCACGAGCTCTTCACAATCTGTCCCGTGGCGGCGGTTACGCGCGGCGCCGCGGACGCGTAGCCCGTCAGCGTCACGCTCGACTCGCCGGCGGCGAAGGAGAGCTGGACGTCGACGGCGTCGCCGCGGACCGTGAGCGCGGCCACGCGCGCGCGCCCGCGCGGCACGAACTTGCCGGTGTCGCCGACGACGGCGATCCCGCTGCCGTTGAGCGGCACGAGCACGAGGTTCGCCCAATCCTGCGAAAGGTCGATCGTCATCGGCGCGCCGGCGTTCACGACCGTGCCGGAGTGCTTGCGGGTGTCGTAGGCGAAGAGCGTCCCGGCCAGGCCGGTCTCCGCCGGCGTGAAGGCCACCGTCGTGGCGTCGCCACGCTTGAACGCGAAGACGTAGACGGCGCGGCTCGGGCCGTGGTCGGTGTATGTGAACGCCACGAGCGGCCCGGGCCCGTTCTGGGCATCGGCGAGGAACGTCGAGTCGGTCGGGACGAGCACGGCGTCGGGCTTGACGATCACGCCGTCGGCGCGGGCGGCGCGCTGCAGGTTGTGCACGTTCGCCGTGCCGATGGCGTCGCTCGCGCCGACGACGCCGGCGGAGAGCGTGGCGATCATCAGGTTCGTCTCCTCGTCGCTGCCGAAGACGTCGACCCACGGCCAGATCCCGACCGCCGCCGCCAGCCGTGACGCGTAGATCATCTGCGGCCAGTAGCTCTTGCGGAAGCGATCGTCGGACATGCGGATCGAGGTGAGGTTCGAGTATTTCGACCCCTGCAGGAC
>JBKOUP010000017.1:0-5581 GCA_046723495.1 Acidobacteriota bacterium | reverse complement strand
CACGAAGGCCCCGCCGACGGCGAGGGCGATGACCAGCAGCCCGACGTAGATGCTGAAGAGGAACGGCGATCCCATGCCCGGATAGAGGCCGCCGCCCCAGTACCACATGACCCGATTTACGGAAATATGGCCGAGGATGTTCGGGTAGACGATCTCGCCGAACTTCGCCCACGGCATGCTCCAGGCGCTGACGAGGTCGAAGTCGAAGGGGCGCGAGCGCGCCGAGTCGTGGACGTGGTCGAGCGCCGGCAGCATCTGCGCCGCGCCGACGGCGAAGGCGGCCGCGGAGAGTACGGCGATCCAGAGCACGCGCGTGATCGACTTCGACACCCGCGGCACCGCGTACCAGCCGCGATAGAGCGCGTAGATGCCGATGAGGATCCCGGTCTGGATGACGGTCGTCGGCTCGCCGACGAGGAACTGCAATCCGAGAAAGAGCGCGGCCAGGGCGAAGTCGCGCGCGTGGCGTTGCAGCAGAAACCGGCGCACGAAGAGGCACGTCAGCGGCAGCCACGCCGCGCAGAAGAGGATCGGTAGGAGGTTGATGTAGGAGAGGTAGACGCCGCCCACTCCCCAGGCCATCGCCCCGAACCACGCCGGGAAGGGGCGCATCTCCATCGAGCGCAGCAGCGCGTACATGCCCAGAAGGCCGATGTAGACGTGGATGAGGATGTGCAGCCGGAAGCCGAGGTTGTAGCTCGGCAGGAGGATGAGCCAGGTCAGCGGATAGAAGACTTCGTGCTCCGGGTTCGCCGCGATCGGCTGTCCGCCGGAGAAGAAGCGGTTCCAGTACGGAAACTCGCCGTGGAGGACGATGTCGCGCAGGACCTGCTTGGTCGGGTAGTAGTAGCGCGTGAGGTCGCGCATGTAGAAGCCGTTGACGCCGGTGAGGACGTCGACGAAGAGAAGCGTGCCGAGAAGCACGAGAACGAGAACGGCGATGGCGTCGGCGCGGCGGTCGGTCAAGGGCGGCGATTATTTCGGATCGCGACAAAGATGAGAAGGGCCGTGACGATGCCGCTCACGCCCGCGCCGAGCGGCACGAGCGGATTGCGGTAGCGCATCGTCACCGAATGGCGGCCCGCCGGCACGGCGATTCCCTGATAGGCGAGGTTCGTAGCGAGGGGAACGACGCGTCTCCCGTCGACGCGCACGTCCCAATCCTTGTGCCGCGTCACGCTCATGACCAGGAAGCATTGGCCGGCGCATTCGACGGCCATCGACGCGCTGTTCGCGCGCTCCGCGACGTCGCGCACGATGCCGGGCGCCGGCGCAAAGAGCGCTCCCTCGACGAAGGCGACGCGCGGGCTGGTGCGGTGTGTCGTCAGATGGGCGACGACGTCGGCGCGGCCGCGGACGCCGATGATCTGGTCGGCGAAGTAGTAGCGCGGGTAATGCGCGGTGGCAACGAAGACGACGGGCTTCATCTTGGCGATGTCGCCCCCGCTCCTTCTGGCCTCGGCGCCAAAATCGCGGTAGACGGCGCGGAACCAGGCGTTCGACATGGCCATGAAGGGCTCGTACCAGTCCGGCCGTCCGGAGCGCTGCACCTCCTGCATGGCCGCGGTGAGCTCGTGGCTCGGCAGGAGGTCGGTCTTGTCGTAGTCGTCCTGGAGCACGGTCTGGATGCGCGCGCTGGCCGGGAACATCGGGAAGAGGCCGTTGCGCAGCGTCCAGACGTTCCATGGCCCGGGCGGGAACCAGCGCACGGCGGGCGGGCGGTCGTGCCGGTACCAGTCGGCCTCGTGGAAGAGGCGGAAGGCGTCGCGATTCGGCGGAAGGACGCTGGCCAGAGGCGGAGGATCGAAGAATCGCCGCGGCATGCGCGGGTTGATCTCCTCGAGCGTCCAGGCCAGGTCGGCGGCCACGAAGCTCGCCGCGGCGACGATCCAGATGCGCCTGTTGCGGTGCGCGGCGAACCAGACGACGGCGATGGCCAGCAGCCCGCGGATCACGGCCTCGAGCCAGTCCGCTCGCGAGATCTCGGCGGTGCGTGCGGCGATGTCGGGGACGCCCATGCCCCAGATCTCCGCGAGCATCCGTTGATAGAACGGCGTGAAAGCGACGACGGTCATCGCGATGGCGATGCCGGTCACGACGCCGAGGACGGCGATCGTCCGCGCGCGCAGCCTCTCGTCGCCCTGCATCAGCCGCTCGAGCATCCGCGCGGCGAAGACGATGATCGCGAAGATGCCGAGGAGCGCGAACTTCTCGGGATAGCGCGTGGAGCTGAAAAGGTGCGCGCGGTAGAGCCACAACAAAAGGGGCGTGTGGCTGCCGAGGGCGAGCAGCAGCGAGAGCGCGCAGAGGATCAGCACCAGCCGTGCGCCGCGCGCGCGCACGAGCACGCCCGCGACGGCGAGCGCGGCGACGAGCACGCCGGCGTAGATGCTGAAGAGAAAGGGCGAGAACGCTCGCGGATACAACCGCCCGCCCCAGTACCACGCCCCGACGTGCCCAAGCACGTTCGGATAGAAAAGCTCGGCGAGACGCGCCCACGGCAGGCTCCACATCGAGACGAGGTCGTAGTCGAGCGGATGGGCCCGCGCCGAGTCGCGCACGTGATCGAGCGCCGGCAGCATCTGCACCGCTCCGACGGCGAAGCCGGCCAGGGAGATCGCGGCAACGCGCGGCACCGAGCGCCAGCCGCGATAGAGCGCATAGATCCCGATCAGCATCCCGGTCTGGATGACGGTGGTCGGCTCGCCGGCCAGGAACTGCAAGCCGAGGACGAGCGCGGCGAGGGCGAAGTCGCGCGCCCGCCCCTCCCGCAGAAAGCGGCGGGCGAAGAGACACGTCAGCGGCAGCCAGGCCGCGGAGAAGAGGATCGGCAGGAGGTTGACGTAGGAGAGATAGAGGCCGCCGAGCCCCCAGGCGATGGCCCCGAACCACGCCGGAAAGGGAGCGAGCGTCATCGAGCGCAGCAGCGCGTACATCGCAAAGAGCGCGATGTAGACGTGGACGAGGATGAGCAGGCGAAAGCCGAGGTCGTAGCTCGGCAGGAGGATCAGCCAGGTTAGCGGATAGAAGACCTCGTGCTCGGGATTCGCGGCCATCGGCTGGCCGCCGGAGAAGAAGCGGTTCCAGTAGGGAAACTCGCCGTGCAGGACGACGTCGCGCAGGATCTGCTTGGCCGGATAGTAGTAGCGGGCCAGGTCGCGCGCGAAAAAGCCGTTGACGCCGGCGAGGACGTCGGCGAAGAAGAGTGTGGCGAGGAGGGCCAAGGTCAGGAGCGCGAGGGCGTCCGCGCGGCGGCTGGTCAAGTGCGCGGATTGTAATGGTTGTTCGTTCTTAGTTCTTAGTTCTTAGTTTTTCCAACGCGCGAAACTAAGAACTAAGAACCAAGAACTAAGAACCTAACAACATCTGTTATCCTCCCGCGCCACCCATGCCCCTGCACGATAAGAAAGTCGTCGCCGTGCTGCCGGCCTACAACGCCGAGCGCACCCTCCAGGCGACGTACGACGACATCCCGAAGGATTGGGTCGACGAGATCCTCCTCGTCGACGACTGCTCGCGCGACCGCACCGTGGAGCTGGCCCGGCAACTGCCGATGCGCGTCGTCGTGCACAAGAAAAACCGCGGCTACGGCGGCAACCAGAAGACCTGCTACCGCACGGCCATGGAGGAGATGGGCGCCGACATCATGGTCATGGTCCATCCCGACCACCAGTACGATCCGAAGATCATCCCCGGCCTGGTCGAGCCGCTGCAGCGCGGCGACTGCGACGCCGTCTTCGGCTCGCGCATGCTCGGCGGGCGGCCCATCGAGGGGGGCATGCCGAAGTGGAAGTACTTCGCGAATCTCTTCCTGACCATGGTGGAGAACGCGACGTTCTACATCTTCCTCTCCGAGTACCACTCCGGGTTCCGCGCCTATTCGCGGCGCTATCTCGAGTCGGTCGACTTCGAGGCCAACTCCGACGACTTCGTCTTCGACACGGAGATCATCGCCCAGGGCGTTGCCAAGGGGATGCGCATCCGCGAGGTGCCGATCGCCACGCGCTACTTCGACGAGGCTTCGCAGGTCGGCTTCGTGCGCGGGATGCGCTACGGCCTGGAGATCCTGAAGACGATGTTCTTCTACAAGCTCCACAAGAAGGGCATCTACACGCACCGGATCTTCCGCAACCCCGTCAGGGCCGCGACGCCGGCGCCGGCGCACTGACGCGGCCGCTCTTCCGCAGATAGATCGCCTCCAGCGCCACGTTGGCGTCGTAGTAGCGGACCGCGCCGTTGTACGGCTCGATGGCGCGGTTCGCGGCGATGACGCGCTCCCACGCCCGCATGTGCGCGGCGTCGTTCGTGGCGCAGACGGCGAACCAGAGCGCGGTGCCGGCGCAGAGCGCCGCGCCGGCGAGGGCCGGCCACTTGCTCGCCACGATCGCGAGCGCGGCATAGAGGACGAAGACGGCCAGCGCGATGGCCAGGACGATCGCTTTGTATCCGTCCGGCACGGAGACGAGGACGCCGATCCGCTTCGGCGCGCGGATCGCCGCATCGAGCAGTTCCGAGGGAAGGTAGTAGCGATTCAGATCGAGCACCGACGCGGCGAAAAAGAGCGCCATCGTCCAGAGCGATGCTGCCGCGGCGATGGCGATGCTCGCCCAGCGCGGCAGCCGGGCGAAGAGCGCCGCCGCGCCGAGGAGGAAGAAGATCGTGCAGTTGTCGAAGCGGCGCTGGCCGAACGAGGAGCCGGCCCAGAAGAAACGGTCGCCCGTGGCGTTGAGCAGCCATTGCGCGACGAACATGACGATCGCGGCGGCGCGAAGGCGGCGCGGCAGGAAGGCGAAGCCGGCGATGCCGGCGAGCAGCAGCGGCGCCCACGGGATCGCGCCGTGGTACCACGACAGCAGCGGCTCCCACGTCCAAAAGCGCTCGAAGGAGTGGAACGTCCGCCCGAAGGCGAGCACGCCGCCGTAGAGGGCCTGCGCGGCGACGATCTGCGGCAGCGCGCCGACGACGAATCCCGCCGCGGCGTACGCCCATCGCCGCAATCCGCAGACGATCAGCGGCACGGCCAGAAACGTCGCGTTCTGCGGCCGGATCGAGAAGGCCAGCCCCGCCGCGAGGCCGGCGACGAACATGGCTCGGCCGCTCCCGTCGTCGCGCAGCGAAGCCAGGACGACGAGCGCGCAGATCGCCGCCCCGGCGGCGTGGGACATGAGCGCCTCGCGCTCGGAGTACCACAGCAGCGGCGTGCCGAACCACGTCGCGATCGTGGCCACGAGCGCGGCGTCGCGCGCAAAGAACCGCCGCGCCGCGACGTAGCCGGCCAGCAGCGCGATCCATCCGCAAAACGCGCTGGCCGCCACCGCCGCCACGTTGTACGGCAGCGAGATGCCGTCGCGCGGGAATCGCGTCGCCGTGCGCGCGGCGTCGCCGAGGAGGAAGGCGGGATACCAGACCACGGCGCTGCCGGCGGCCCAATGATTGGCGATGTGGCCGTTCGCGGTCAGCCCTTCCGCCTGAACGATGCCGCCGTTGAGCATGCCGAAGCGCGACCAGGCCCGGAAGAGCAGCAGGTCGTGGTCGATCCACGTCGACGGCAGCCAGGAGAAGTACGCGGCGCCGTCGGGCT
>JBKOUP010000307.1:0-5608 GCA_046723495.1 Acidobacteriota bacterium | reverse complement strand
CGCCGCGTTCGCGCTGCTGGCGGCGTGGATGCGCGGCGCCGGCATTCCGCGCCCGGCGCGCTGGACGGCGATGGGCTTCGCGCTCACCAGCTCGCTCTTCATGCTGCCGGCGGTGGAGTATCGCGTCGACGTGCTGGCGGGCACGCTGTTGCTGCTCGGGCTCGTGCTGCTGCAGCGCGTGCGCTACGGCTGGGCCGGCGCAGCGTTCGCGCTCGCGGCCTTCGCGAACCTCCGCCTCGGCCCTGTCGTCGTCGTCGCCAGCCTCGCCGCGTTCTGGTTCTACGGCCGCCGCGCCGCCCGGGCCATCGCCGGCGCCGCCGCGACCACCGCCCTCGCCGCGCTCTACTTCGTCGCCACGAGCTCGTGGGCGATCGCCGTCCAGCGCGTCTTCACCGAGAACCTCCTCGGCGACCGCTGGGCCGTCAACGTCCCCGGCATTTTCCTGCACCGCCTCCTCGCCCCCTTCGGCGTCAGCCTGCTGCAGCATTCCTTCTCGCCGAGCGCCATCGACCCCGGCGGCATCCTCCTCATCGTCCTGGCCATCGTCGGCCTCGCGCGCGCGCGCGGCGAGCTGCTCTTCCTCGCCGTCGTCAACGCCGCGAACCTCCTCTTCATCGTCATGATGAAGTACGTCTTCAACTACCACCTCGAGATCGCGGCGCTGCTGGCCGTCCCGCTCGTGGCGACGCAGATCCGACGAAACATCGCCGTCGCCCTCATCGTCAGCGCCACCATGAACGTCGCCGTGGCCCTCTTCCGCGGCAAGGAAGCGGACATGGACTACCAGGACCTGGTCATGAAGACCGTCGACGCCGTCACGCCCGAGCACGGCCGCGTCTTCGACGGCGTCGGCTGGGCGCTGCACCGCAAGCCGGCGTACGACTACTGGTTCCTGCGCGCCATCACCTTCGAGCTCGAGCAGCACGGCATCTTCGCGCCGTACGCGCCGTCGCCGCCGCCCGACGCCATCATCGCCGACCACGACGCGCGGCGCTGGCTCGTGGCCCATCCGGCGCTGATGCGCTTCGTGCGCGCGAATTACGTCCCCATCAGCCGCGACCTCTGGCTCCCGCGCGGCCGGGCCATGCTGCGCTTCGAGGCGCCCCCGGACGCGACGCTCGACGCCGAGCTGCCGCCGCGCTGGCACGTGCCGCACCTCGGCTACAATGCCGCGCCCCGATGACCAAGGTTTCCATCGGCATTCTCGGCGGCGGCGTTTCCGGCATCGCCCTCGCCGCCCACCTCGGCGACGACGTGCAGGTCGTGGAGAAGCGCGCCCGCCTCGGCGGCCTCTCCGGCTCGATCATCGATCGCGGCTTCACCTTCGACGCCGCCGGCCCCCACATCATGTTCAGCAAGAACCAGGAGGTCCTCGGCCACATGGTCGAGGTCCTCGGCAGCAACGTCCACCAGCGCCGCCGCGAGAACAAGATCTGGTTCAAGGACCGCCTGGTGAAGTATCCGTTCGAGAACGACCTCGCCGCGCTGCCGAAGGACGACAACTTCGACTGCATCTACGGCTACATCGTCAACCCGCGCGCGAACGATGAGCCCCACAACCTCGCCGAGTGGTCGTACAAGACTTTCGGCGCCGGCATTTCCGAGAAGTACTTCCTCCCGTACAACCGCAAGATCTGGAACTACGACCCGGAGAAGCTCGGCCTCGAGTTCGTGGCACGCATCCCCAAGCCGCCGATGGAGGACGTGCTCAAGTCGTCGATCGGAATCGCCACCGAGGGGTATCTGCACCAGTTGTACTTCTACTACCCGATCGAAGGCGGATACGAGTCGCTCGTGCACGCCTTCGCCGCGCGCGTGCCCGGCGCCATCGCCACGAACTGGCGGGTCGTGCATATCGAACGCGACGGCGACGAATGGGTCGTGCGCGCGGAGAACGGCGACGAGCTGCGCTGCAAGACGCTCGTCTCCACCCTCCCGATCCACGATCTCCTCGCGATCTGGCCGGAAGCCCCGCAAGCCGCGCGCGACGCCGCGGCGCGCCTCCGCTACAACTCGCTGATCAACATCCTCCTCGGCATGAACGAGGACCGGAAGTATCCGTACACCGCGATCTACGTCCCCGATCCGGCCCTCGTCTTCCACCGCCTCTCCTTCCCGAAGGCCTTCAGCGAGCGCAGCGCTCCGGAAGGACATTCGGCGGTCATGGCCGAGATCACTGCGGCCGAGGGGGACGGCGTGTGGGAGCTGAGCGACGAGGTCCTTCTGGCGCGCGTCGTCCGCGAGCTGGAGATGACCGGCTTCGTCGATCCGTCGACGATCGTCTACCGCCGCGTGGTGCGCTTCCAGTACGGCTACCCCGTCTACGACCTCGACTACCGCCGCAACGTGACGGCGATGCGCGACGCCGTGGCCGCCACCGGCCTGCACCTTCTCGGCCGCTTCGCGCAGTTCGACTACATCAACTCCGACGTCTGCGTGGAGCGCGCGATGGCGCTGGCGAAGGAGCTGGCGTAACGAGCATGCTCGAACCCGTCTCGTACCACTACTTCGAGGACGTCAACCAGGGCCTCCTCCGCCTATGGGGCGACCGCCGCGGCCTCGACGTGCTCGACATCGCCTGCGGCTTCGCCACGACCGCGGCGGAGATCGAGCGCCGGGGCAACCGCGTGACCGGCCTCGACTCGAGCGCCGACGCCGTCGCCGTCGCCCGCACGCGCCTCTCCCGCGTCGTGCAGGCGGACCTGCAGGACTTCGACGCCGTCGTGCGCGAGCTCGCCGGCGCGCGCTTTGACGTCCTGATCTTCGCCGACGTCCTCGAGCACCTGGCCTGGCCGGCCGGCGTGCTCAAGCAATACCTGGCGCTGCTCAAGCCGGGCGGCAGCGTCATCGTCTCGCTCCCGAACATCGGCCTCTGGTCGGTGCGCCTGCAGCACCTCGTCGGCAAGTTCGAGTACGAGGACACCGGCGTCCTCGATCGCACGCACCTCCGCTTCTTCACGCGGCGCAGCGCGCTGCGCCTGCTCGACGACGCCGGCCTCCGTCCGACGCGGCGCACGTACAACCCCGGCATGGTGCGGCCCTTCGTGCCGCTGGTGAAGAAGATGATCGGCGGCGACGCGCCGACGTCGATTCTCGAGTCGCGGCCGTACCGGCTTTACCTGAAAGCCGTCCATCCGATCGAAGCCGCATTCGCGCGGCTCTGGCCGGGGATGCTGGCCTTCCAGATGATCTTCGAGGCCGTGCCGAAATGAAGCTGACGGTCTCGATGATCACGATGAACGAGGAAGGGGCGATCGCCAAGGTCGTCGGCGACATCCGCCGCGTCGTGCCCGACGCGGAGATCTTCGTCGTCGACTCCAGCCGCGACCGCACCGCCGAGATTGCCGCGGAGCTCGGCTGCCGCGTGGTCAAGCAGTTCCCGCCGCAGGGCTACGGCCCGGCCATGGACCGCGCCGTCCGCGACGCCGCCGGCGACGTGGTGATCACGCTCGACTGCGACGACACGTATCCGGTCGAGGCCATCCCGACGCTGATGGCGCTGATGGACGGCGGCTTCGACCTGGTGAACACGACGCGCACGGATCGCCGCCCCGAGGCCATGCCGTTCGCGAATTTCATCGCCAACCGCGTCTTCGCCCTCGGCGCGCGCATTCTTCACGGCCTGAAGACGACGGACGTGCACAGCGGCATGCGCGCGTACCGCAAGTCGATGATCGAGCAGGTGCGCTGGGACCCTCACGGCCCGGCGCTGCCGGTGGACATGTACGTGATCCCGTTCCGCATGGGCTTCCGCGTGACGGAGGTGCCGATCAAGTACCGCGAGCGGATCGGGCAGACGACGCTGCAGCGGTGGCGGAGCACGGTTTGGACGTTTCGGCGGCTTTGGCGGGCGCGGCGCGTGAAGAAGGGGACAGGGCACAGGGCACAGGGGACAGGTGCTGTCCCCCGTCCCCCGTCCCCTGTCCCCTCCGTCGCCATCCTCGCCGGCGGCCTAGGCACGCGCCTTGGCGCGCTCGCGGAGGGGCTGCCGAAGCCGATGATCGAGATCGGCGGGCGGCCGTACCTCGAGCGGGTGATCGACTCGTTCGCGCGCTGCGGGCTGCGCGACATCGTGCTGCTCACTGGGCATCACGCCGAGGTCATCGAAAAACACTTCGGGCACGGGGCGCGCTTCGGCGTGCGCATCGCCTACAGCCGCGAGGCCGAGCCGCTCGGCACCGGCGGCGCCGTGCGCCAGGCGCGCGCGCTCCTCGGCGAGCGGTTCGTGCTGACGTACGGCGACGTGCTGCGGCGCTTCGACTACGATCGCTTCGTGCGCGAGCATCGCGAGCCTTGCCTGGCCATTTATCCGAGTATTGGAAACGTCGAGATCGACGGGAATCGCGTGGTGCGCTTCGACAAACGCGCACAGCTTCCCTACATCGATGCCGGCTTCTGCGTCATGCCGGCCGAGGTCATCGAGTGGCTGCCGGAACGCGGATCGTTCGAGGAGATCGTCTTTCCGCGACTGGCGGCCGAGGGGCGTCTGACGTACGAGATCGTCGACCTCGACTTCTGCGACATCGGCACGCCCGAGGAGCTCGAGCGGACGCGGAGGAAGCTGGCGTGAAGATCGTCGTCACCGGCGCGGCCGGCTTCATCGCCACGAACCTGATTCCGCGATTGAGCGGGCACGAGGTCCACGGCATCGACAACTTCTTCCTCGGCAAGCGCGAGTTCGTGGCCCGCTCGCCGGAGATGCGCTTTCATGAGATGGATCTGCTCGACCGCGACGGCGTCGCGAAGCTCTTCGCCGAGGTCAAGCCCGACCGCGTCTGGCACCTCGCCGCGAACAGCGACATCAGCTTCGGCACGACCTACACCGACTTCGACCTCAAGGGCGGCACGCTCGTGACCTACAACGTCCTCGAGGCCATGCGCCTGGCGGGGACGAAAGAGATCGTCTTCGCCAGCAGCGGCGCGATCTACGGCGAGCCGGCGGTCATGCCCACGCCCGAGGAGTACGGGCCGCTCTTCCCGATCTCGATGTACGCGGCCAGCAAGATCGCCTGCGAGACGATGATCACCGCCTTCTGCCACAACTACGCGATGCGTACGTGGATCTTCCGCTTCGGCAACATCGTCGGGCCGTTCCCGACGCACGGCGTGATCTACGACTTCATCCGCAAGCTGAAGGCCGACCCGACGCGCCTGGCGATGCTCGGCGACGGCTTGCAGTCGAAACCGTACGTGCACGTGGAGGACTGCCTCGACGGGATGATGTTCGGCCAGGAGCACGCCCGCGACGAGGTGAACTGCTACAACCTGGCCGTCCCCGACCAGACCTCGGTCAACGAGATCGCGCAGTGGACGATCGAGGCCATGGGCCTCGCGGACGTGACGATCGAGCGGACCGGAACCAAGCGCGGCTGGCCCGGCGACGTGACGCAGGTGCGCCTCGACACGCGCAAGATGGAGGCGCTGGGGTGGAGGCCGTCGATGTCGAGCGGCGAGGCGGTGCGAAGGTCGATTCGCGAATGCGTGGCGCAACTGGAGCGCGCGGGTTGAAACCCGCGCCACATCATCCATGTGGGGCGGATTTCAATCCGCCCGATTACGGTAGCGCGGCGCGCCGGCGGCCCGCGTCGGGAGAGCGGAACCACTTCGC
>JBKOUP010000243.1:0-49223 GCA_046723495.1 Acidobacteriota bacterium | reverse complement strand
CTACAACGTCGAGGAGGCGTTGATCGAGAGCGCAACGCGGAACGATCGCTCCGCCGTGGAACTTCTCCAGCAGCGCTACGCCACGGCCTTCACCTACGAGGAGCGCTTCCGCATCGGCGCCGCGCTTCTCGGCCGCCTCAGCGATGACGGCGCCATCTGGAAAGAACTGTCGACGCACGCGGAGAACGTCCTCGATCCCGAAACGTTCCAGGCGTATTGCCTCGATCATGGCTACGACCCCTCGAAATACAAGTCGATGGCCTGGCTCGCATTCAGTACCATCAGCCCGAACCCCCGATCGCGTCCGCTGCTTCTCCGCGCACTCCAGTCGATTGACAACGGAGTCGTTCTTTTCGCCTTGAGAAGTCTTGCCGGGCAGCACGACGAGACAGCACTGGGGGAGATTGAAGAAGCGCTCGAACGACATCCCAATTTTCGCGAGGAGTTCAAACGACTGCAGGACGAATCGGAGGACAGGCGCTGACCGCCTGCCCTCCGCCCGCCCACCCGCTAGTACTTCGGCGCGTACGCGCTGACCATGATGTTGCCTGTGTTCGTGACCACCGTCGCCGTCACGACCTGCGGCGGATAGATCGACGTGTAGCCCCAGAAGTAGCTCGAGTCGCCCGTGCAGCCGCTGCCCGCCGCCCACACCGGGGAGCTGAAGTTGAAGCCGGCGTAGCCGAACGCCCAGCCGGCCGACGACAGGCCGATCGTGCCGAGGCCGCCGCCGGTCACGACGAAGACCTGGTCGGTGGCGACGTTGTCGAAGTTGTAGTCGTACGACAGAATCGGCCCGATGGGCAGCTGCACCGCCGTCGCGTACGGCACGGTGACGGGGTTCTGCGTGCAGCGGAGATCGAGGCGGTACTCGTACACCCATTTCCCTGCGGCAGGCGAGCCCGGCTCGCCCTGAAAGATGCGCGACTGCAGGAACCCGCCGTTGAGCAGCGGCGAGCTCATGTCGGTGACGGTCACGGTGCCGTCGGTGCTGAACACGTAGTTGACTGCCGGGGCCGAGGTGTTGACGATGTTGAGCGCCGCCTTGGCCGGCGACACGACCATCGCCGACGCGGCGATGGCTAGAGCGAGAAGATAAGAACGATTCATTGCTTTTACTTTTCCTTTCGTCCGGTTTTTGCTGTGGACGCGGGAGTAGTGCAGCAACGGCCGAGATCGTTTCAGCGGTTTCGTGAGCTGCGTCACGCCGCGGTAAAATTCTTTTTTCACCGATGCCTTTTCATCCCGCCATCGAGCGCTGGTTCAGCGAGACCCTCGGAACGCCCACCGCCGTGCAGCAGCGCGGATGGGCGGCCGTGCGCGAGGGGCGGCACACGCTCATCGCCGCGCCGACCGGATCCGGCAAGACCCTCGCCGCCTTCCTCGGCGCGCTCGACGACCTCCTCGTCGAAGGGCTGCGGGCGCCGCTGCCGGACGAAGTCCGCGTCGTCTACGTCTCGCCGCTCAAGGCGCTAAGTGCCGACATCCACAAGAACTTGGCCGAGCCGCGGCGCGCCATCCGCCGCATCGCCGAAGAGATGGGGCTCGACGCCCCGCGCATCACCGCGGCCGTGCGCACCGGCGACACCACGCAGTCCGAGCGCGCGGCCATGCTCAAGAAACCGCCGCACATCCTCGTCACCACGCCGGAGTCGCTCTACCTTCTCCTGACCGCGGAGCGGAGCCGCAACATCCTCCGCAGCGCGCGCACCGTCATCGTCGACGAGATCCACGCCGTCATCGGAACGCGGCGCGGCGCGCACCTGGCGGTGACGTTGGAGCGTCTACAGGCGGTAGCGAACGCGCCGCTGCTGCGCCTCGGACTCTCCGCGACGCAGAAGCCGATCGACGAGGTCGCGCGCTGGCTGGCTCCCGGCTCCGACGTGGCCGTCATCGACGAAGGCCACCGCCGGGCCCTCGACCTCGCCCTCGAGCTCCCGCGCTCGCCGCTCGAGACCGTGATGGCCAACGAGGTGTGGGAGGAGTATTACGACCGGATTACCGCGCTGATCCACGAGCATCGCACGACGCTCGTCTTCGTCAACACGCGCCGCATGGCCGAGCGCGTGGCCCGCCACCTCAGCGACCGCCTCGGCGACGACGCCGTGACCGCGCATCACGGCAGCCTGGCCAAGGAGAAGCGCCTCGACGCCGAGTCGCGCCTCAAGAACGGGAGCCTCAAAGCGCTCGTGGCCACGGCCTCGCTGGAGCTCGGCATCGACATCGGCCACGTCGATCTCGTCTGCCAAATCGGCTCGCCGCATCGCATCGCCACGCTGCTCCAGCGCGTCGGGCGCAGCGGTCACACGATCTCGGGCATGCCCAAGGGGCGATTGTTTCCCGTCTCGCGCGACGACCTCATCGAATGCGCGGCGCTCCTCCGCGAAGTCCGCCGCGGCGCGCTCGACGCGATCGTGCAGCAGGAGGCGCCGCTCGACGTGCTCGCCCAGCAGATCGTCGCGGAGTCGTCGTGCGACGACTACGGCGAGGACGCGCTCTTCGAGCTCGTCCGCCGCGCGCACCCGTACCGCGCGCTGGAGCGCAAGGACTTCGACGACGTCGTGGGCATGGTCGCCGACGGCTTCGCCACGAAGCGCGGCCGGCGCGGCGCGCTCGTGCACCGCGACGAAGTGAACCGCCGCGTCCGCGGCCGCCGCGGCGCGCGCATGCTGGCCATCACCTCGGGCGGCGCGATCCCGGAGGTGGCCGACTACAAGGTCGTGCTGGAGCCGGACGACACCGTCGTCGGCACGCTCAACGAGGACTTCGCCATCGAGTCGAACGCCGGCGACATCTTCCAGCTCGGCAACGCCTCGTGGCAGATCATGCAGGTCGCCAGCGGCACGGTGCGCGTGATCGACGCGAAGGGCGCGCCGCCGACGATCCCCTTCTGGCTCGGCGAGGCCCCGGCGCGCAGCGACGAGCTGTCGCGCGCCGTGAGCGAGCTGCGCGAGGCCGCCTCGACGCCGGAGTGGCTCGCCGAGGAAACGGGCATGCAGGCCGACGCCGCGCGCGAGCTCATCGCCTACCTCGACGACGCCCGCCGCGCCCTCGGGGTCATGCCGACGCAGGAGACGCTCGTCGCCGAGCGCTTCTTCGACGAGGCCGGCGGCATGCAGCTCGTCATCCACGCGCCGTTCGGCAGCCGCATCAACAAGGCCTGGGGCCTGGCCCTGCGCAAGCGCTTCTGCCGGCAGTTCAACTTCGAGCTGCAGGCTGCGGCGACGGAGGACGCGATCCTGCTGTCGCTCGGGCCGCAGCACTCCTTCCCGCTCGCCGACGTTTTCCGCTATCTCCATCCGGCCACGGCGAAGGACATCCTCGTGCAGGCGTTGCTTGCCGCGCCGGTCTTCCCGACGCGCTGGCGCTGGAACACGACCGTGTCGCTGGCCATCCCGCGCAACCGCGCCGGGCGCAAGGTCCCGCCGCCGCTGCAGCGGGCTATGGCCGACGACCTGATGGCCGCGGTCTTCCCCGACGCCGCCGCCTGCGCCGAGAACATCGTCGGCGACCGCGAGCTCCCCGACCATCCGCTGGTCAAGCAGGTCGTGCGCGACTGCCTCGAAGAAGCGATGGACTTCGAAGGACTGGCGCGCGTGCTCGCGCGCATCCACGCCGGCGAGATCACCTGCATCGCCCGCGACACGACGGAGCCGTCGCCGCTGGCGCACGAGATTCTCAACGCCAAGCCGTACGCGTTCCTCGACGACGCGCCGCTCGAGGAGCGGAGGACGCAAGCGGTGCTGACGCGGCGCACGACGTCGAGCGACCTCGCCGCACTCGATCCCGCGGCCATCGAGCGCGTGCGCGACGAGGAGCGCCCCGATCCGCGCGACGCCGACGAGCTGCACGACGCGCTGCTGACGTTCGGGTTTCTGCTCGAGGGTGAACTGGAAACACCCTTTTTCCACGACCTCATCAACACACACCGCGCCGGCCGCACCGGCGATCTTTGGGTCGCCGCGGAGCGCGCGCCCGAAGTCGCCACGATTCACGAAATCAACCTGGCGTCGCCGCGCACGCGTGTGTGGACGCGCGAAGAGGCCGTCGTCGAGCTCCTCCGCGGCCGCCTCGCGCTGATCGGGCCGACGACGTCCGCCGCGCTCGCCGCGTCTCTCGGCGTCGACGTCGCCGAGGCCGACGCGGCGCTGCTGAAGCTCGAGTCGGAGGGCGTCGTCCTGCGCGGCTCCTTCGAGTCGAAAGATCTGGAGTGGTGCGACCGCCGCCTCCTCGCGCGCATCCACCGCTACACGCTGAATCGCCTGCGCGCGGAGATCGAGCCGGTCAGCCTGACGGACTTCACGCGCTACCTCTTCGCCTGGCAGCACGCCACGCCGTCGACGCGCCTCGCCGGCATTGACGGCCTGCGCGCCGTCCTCGCCCAGCTCGACGGCTTCGTGATCGCTGAAAAAGCGTGGGAGCGCCACGTGCTGCCGCTCCGCGTCGCGAACTACGCCGAGTCGCTGCTCGACACGCTCTGCCTCAGCGGCGAGGTGCGCTGGGCGCGCGTCGCCGGCGGCATCGTCCTCGGCAATCCATGCGTGTCCACAACCGCTCCTGTCGGCGAGCGCGCGCAGGCAGTCATCGATCTGTTCCGCACGCGCGGCCCGATGTTCGCCCGCGACCTCGACCGCGAGGCGCTCGACGAGCTGACCCGCGCCGGCCTGGTGACCTGCGACGGCTTCCTCGGCCGCGGCGGCCGCTGGTCGCTGCTGACGCCGTCGGAGATGCCGGTCGAAGCACAGGCGCAACTGCTGTTGCGCCGCTACGGCGTCGTCTGCCGCCGCCTGCTCGCGCGCGAGACCAACATCGCTCCGTGGCGCGAGCTGGCCCGCGAATACCGCCGCCTCGAGGCCCGCGGCGAGATCCGCGGCGGCCGCTTCGTCACCGGCATGTCCGGCGAGCAGTTCGCACTCGCCGAGGCCGTCGAGCGCCTGCGCGAGATCCGCCGCAGCGTCCCCGACGGCCAGGTCGTCGTCATCAGCGCCGCCGACCCCCTGAACCTCGCCGGCGTCCGCGCCCACCCCTCCACCCGCATCGCCTACCGCGACGGCATCGCCCTCTCGGTCATGGAAGGCGACTACCTCCGCCCGCTGGCGGAGGAGACGTCGCTGGAGGTCGCCGCGGCGCTGGCCGGGCGGCGGGTGCCGGTGGCGGCGGGCTTCGTGGGACGCTAAAGACTCATCAACTCGATTTTGAGTGCGCGGGCCGCTTCCAGCATTCGTCGATCGTAACTCACCAAGCTGATCTCTGCGCCGAGGCTGCGGAGAAACAGCAGCGTGGATAGGTGCAGCGCGTCCAATGTCCGAATCGCGGAGGGGAAGGGCTCGATGGCCCGCTGCAGCACGTGCCGGGAGAGCTCGGCGAATGTGATCGATTCGATGATCCTGCGCGCAGCTTCGCCATGGAGACGCTGCGTGCGCCGGCGATGAATTGCATTCCAGACTTCGTATTCGAGAAGCCGGCTCGAAACCAGCTCGTCATCCCAGAAGTCAGGCGGCGGACAGCGATCCTCGGCGAACAGCTCCGCGAGCACTACAGAGGTGTCGACGTAGATCATCGATCTTCGCGGTCCGCGGCGAGATCGCCAAGGATCTCTTCCAGCGGCGCAATCGGATGCCGCGGTAACGGCCGCTGGCGCGCCACCGGCGGCGTCAACCAGCCTCGGCGCACGGCGTCGGCGAGGATGGCGTCTTCGAGGATCTCGGCCCGGCCGGTGGATGGCGGATGAATCTCGGCAACGACGCGGTCGCGGTCGGACACGAGAATCGTCTCACCTTGCGAGGCAAGGCGGATGTACTCGCTGAGCTTGTTCTTGAGCACTTTGATGCCCACTGCGCGCATAGGCAGCAATGTAGCTTCCGGTAGCTACTTTGTCAAAGCGTCCGGTACCCGCTCTCGCTCTCCGGAATCGCGCTCTTCCTCCGCTCCAGCTTCGTCACGCGCCAGTCGCCGTTCTCGCGCACCACCTCCACGTGCACCGACGTGTTCTCGTCGACGTTGCCGGCCCAGGCGTAGCGCGCCCCGTCCCACTCCTCGGGGGGGAGGCCGCGCTCGCGCAGCGCGCTCTCAGCGTATTCGACGACCTGCTCGGGACCGACGTGATCGCAATTTGGCATGATGGGAGAGTATGCAACACCTCTTCCTTGCCTTGGCCCTGCTCATGCCGGCGGAGCACGACTTCGTCGTCCGCGACTTCCACTTCAAATCGGGCGAGTCACTGGCCGAGGTCAGGATCCACTACGTCACCGTCGGCGATCCGAAGGGAAAGCCAGTGCTCATCCTCCACGGCACCGGCGGCTCGTCGAAGCAGTTCCTGAACGACCACTTCGCCGGCGTCCTCTTCAAGGAAGGCGGCGTCCTCGATGCGCGGACCCACTTCATCGTCATCCCCGACAACGTCGGCCACGGACAGTCGACGAAGCCGAGCGACGGGCTGCGCCGGCGCTTCCCGCACTACGACTACGACGACATGATCGAGCTGCAGCACCGGCTGCTCGTCGACGGCTTGCACCTCGACCACGTCCATCTCGTCATGGGCACGTCCATGGGCGGCATGCACACGTGGATGTGGGGCGAGCGCTGGCCGCAATTCGTGGACGGGCTGGTGCCGCTGGCCAGCGCGCCGGTGCAGATCGCCGGGCGGAACCGCGTCTGGCGAACGATGGCCATCGACGACATCGAGCGCGGCGACCTCGCCGGCGCGATCCAGCTCCTGATGATCGCGACATCGAGCCCGCTGCAGTAGCAGAAGAGCGGCCCCACGCGCGACGACGCCGACCGCTGGCTCGCCGAGCAGATGAAGACGCGTCTGGCAGCGACCGACTCCGACGACTTGCTGTACGCGCTGGAAGCGTCGCGAAATTACGATCCGTCGCCCAACCTCGACAAGATCGCCGCGCCGCTGCTGGCCATCAACTCCGCCGACGACTTCGTCAACCCGCCCGAGCTCGGCATCCTCGACCGCGAGATCAAGCGCGTCCGTCGCGGGCGCTACATCCTCATCCCGACGAGCGACGCCACCCGCGGCCACGGCACGCATACCTGGGCGAACGTCTGGGAGGAGAAGCTCAGGGCGTTCGATACACGACTGCGTTGATGTGCATCCCCGCCCCGACCGAGGCCAGGACGACGACGTCGCCGCTGTGGATCTCATGCGGCGGCAGATTCCCCTTCACGATCAGGTCGAGCAGCGTCGGGATGGTGGCCACGGAGCTGTTCCCCAGCCACGCGATCGTCATCGGCATGACCTCCTCGGCCGGCGCGACGTCGATCCCGTAGAGCTTGTACAGCGCGTCGAGGATGGCCTCGTCCATCTTCCCGTTGGCCTGATGGATGAGAACTTTCTTGACCTCGGCGATCGACACGCCGGCGCGGTCGAGCGTCTCCTTGATCGAGGCGGCCACGTTGTTCAGCGCGTACTTGTAGAGCTTCCGCCCCTCCATTTTCAGGAAGAGCGCTTCGAGGAAGACCTCCTCGTTGTACGACGGCCCCATCGTCAGCATCGTGGAGTGCTCGATGGTGTCGGAGCGGACGGCGTGGGCGAGGATGCCGTCGCCGGTGTCGCGGGCCTCGAGGATCGTGGCGCCGGCGCCGTCGGCGTAGATGAGGCTGTCGCGGTCGTGCGGGTCGGAGATGCGCGAGAGCGTGTCGGCGCCGATGATCATGGCCCGCTTGATGTCGCCGGCGCGGATCATGGCGTCGCAGAGGATCACACCCTGCAGCCAGCCGGGGCAGCCGAAGACGACGTCGACCGCGACCGTCCTCGGATTCTTGATCTTCAGCTTCGCCTTGACCCGCGCCGCCAGGGCCGGCACGAAGTCGGAGTGGCGGCTGTGGGCCTTCACGTCGCCGAAGTTGTGGCCGAAGACGATGTAGTCGAGCGACTCGGGGTCGATGCCCGACGACTCCACCGCCGCGTTCGCGGCCAGGAATCCGAGGTCGGAGGCGACCTGGTCGTCGCCGGCCCAGCGGCGCTCCTTGATCGTGGTGATGGCCTCGAACTGCGCCAGGATCTCGCTGTTCGTCTTGTTGATGGGCTTGCGGTCGGGGCCGCGGAACTCGTGGTTGAGGAAGTGCTCGTTCGGGACGGCGTGCTGCGGCAGGTGGCTTCCGGTACCGACAATCACGGAGCGCATGGCGGCGGGAATCATAACGGCCTTGCAACCATTCCCACACGTATTCGTTCATAAGGGTTCGAGATGGAACAAAAGCGCTCGCGTAAACGGCTCATCTGGCTGATCGTCCTCGCTGTCCTCGTCATCGGCGCCGGTACGGCCATGGTGGCGTCGAAGAAGCGGGAGAAGCCGATCCTCGTCACGACGGACAAGGCCTTCCGCAAGAATGTCACCCAGCTGGTGACGGCGACGGGGAAGATCCAGCCCGAGATCGAGGTCAAGATCGCCCCCGAGGTCTCGGGCGAGATCATCGAGATCGCCGTGAAAGAGGGCGACATCGCCCACAAAGGCCAGCTCCTGATCCGCATCAAGCCCGACCAGTACAAGGCCCAGGTGGAGTCGCAGCAGGCGGCGCTTTCCGGGGCCCGGTCGGCGAGCGTGCAGAACCGGGCCACGCTGGCGAAGGCGGAGCAGGACTACAAGCGCGCCCAGCAGCTCTTCAAATCAGGGCTGCTGCCGGAGTCGGACCGGAACACGGCCCAGACGCAGTACGACATCGCCAAGGCGGCGCTGCAGTCGTCGCTGTTCGAGATCCAGCGCTCCGAGGGGGCCCTGCGGCAGATCAACGACGCCCTGTCGAAGACGACGATCTACGCGCCGGCCGACGGCACGATCAGCTCGCTCACCAGCCGCGTCGGCGAGCGCGTGGTCGGTACGAGCCAGTTCGCCGGCACGGAGGTCATGCGCATCGCCAACCTCGACAACATGGAAGCGGTCGTCAACGTCAATGAGAACGACGTCCCGAACGTCCACCTCGGACAGACGGCGCGCATCAGCGTCGACGCCTACCCGGACAGGATGATCCAGGGCGTCGTCCGCGAGATCGCCAGCACGGCCACGACGAAGAACGCCGGCAGCCAGGAAGAGGTCACGAACTTCGAGGTGAAGATCCGCATCCCCGACCGCTCGCTGCGGCTCCGCCCGGGCATGAGCACGACCGCCGACATCGAGACGGCCACGGTGGCCAACGCCGTGGTCGTGCCGATCCAGAGCGTGACCGCGCGCATCGCCGGCAGCAAGCTCTCGCCCGAGGAGCGCGAGAAGCAGACGGCGGCGCAGTCGGCGCGCGACGGCGGCGACAACAAGGCCGACGTCACGAACCAGACGCAGGAAAAGCAGAAGCAGCGCGAGCAGCGCGAGCAGCTGCAGCGCGTGGTGTTCGTCAAGAACGGCGACAAGGTCCGCCAGCAGAAGGTAGAGACCGGCATCGCCGACTCGACGTACATCGAGATCAAGAACGGCATCAAGCCCGGCGACGAGGTGGTGTCCGGCTCGTACACGGCGATCTCGAGGCGGTTGAAGGATGGGACGAAGGTGGCGATCGAGAAGCCGGGGAAGGGATAGGGTGTTCGTTGTTAGTTCTTGGTTCTTAGTTCTTAGTTTGAGAACGAAGAACGCGCAGGGAAGAACAACTAACAACTAAGAACCAAGAACTAAGAACTTCGCCATGCTTTACGAAATCTCCGAATCCTTCCGCATCGCCTTTCAGGTCATCCGCGCGCACAAGATGCGCTCGGTCCTGACGGCCCTCGGCGTGATCATCGGCATCGTCGCGGTGACGCTCATGGGCTCGGCGATCTCGGGGATCGAGATCGGGTTCGAGCGCAGCCTGGCCGTCATCGGCGACGACGTTTTCTACGTCGAGAAGTGGCCGTGGCATCACGTCGACGACTGGTGGAACTACCGCAACCGCCGGCGCATGGAAGCGCGCTACGCGGACGAGCTGAAGCGCCTGATCACGGCGCGGCCGAACTCGGAGCTCATCACCGCGGTACCGACGCTGAACACGGTCCGCAGCATCCGCTACGGCGACAATGAGGTGCGCGGCGTCTTCACGCAGGGAACGACGTCGGAGTTCCCGCAGACGTCCACGGCCTCGTTCACGGAGGGGCGCTTCTTCACGGAGACGGAGTCGCGCGGCGGCGCGAACGTCTGCGTCCTCGGCTACGACGTGGCCGAGGTCTTGTTCCCGAACCAGAGCGCGCTCGGCAAGACCGTGCGCATCGACGGCAATCCCTTCCGCGTCGTCGGCGTCTACACGAAGCAGGGCTCCTTCCTCGGCCTCTTCAGCTTCGACACGTACGCGGTCGTGCCGCTGGCGGCGTTCCAGAAAGTCTTCAGCTCGCGTCTCGATACGTCGATCCGCGTGAAGATGAAGGACAAGAACCGCATGGAGGCGGCACGCGGCGAAGTGATCGGCGACATGCGTCGCGTCCGCGGTCTGGCGCCGGAACAGGTGGACGACTTCTCGGTCAACGCGCAGGACGCGGTGCGCACGACGCTCGATCCGATCAAGCGCGGTATCGCCATGGCCGGCCTCTTCGTGACCGGGCTGGCGCTCTTCGTCGGCGCGATCGGAATCATGAACATCACCTACGTCAGCGTGAAGGAGCGCACCCGTGAGATCGGCACGCGCAAGGCCCTCGGCGCGCGGCGGCGCACGATCCTGCTGCAGTTCCTCGTCGAGGCGGTGTCGATCTGCCTCGTCGGCGGCGTGGCCGGCATCGTCCTCTGCTGGGCCATCTCCGCGGCCGTGGCCGCGGCCATGCCGAAGTTCCCGATGCAGTTCTCGGTCGGCCTGATCGTGACCGGGCTGCTCGTCTCGACGATCACCGGGATTTTTTCGGGTCTCGCGCCGGCGGTGAGCGCGTCGCGGTTGGATCCCATCGAAGCGCTGAGGTACGAGTAATGGGCGGCGGCGAGATCATCCGCATGGCATTGAACGCGTTGCGAACGAACAAGCTTCGTTCGCTCCTGACCATGCTCGGCGTGGCCATCGGCGTCTTCTCCGTCATCGGCGTGATGACGGCGCTCAGCGTGATCCAGGTGTCGATCGAGAACGGCCTCAGCTTCCTCGGCAGCAACCTCTTCCAGTTCGCGAAGTACCCGGTGATGAGCAACGGCAACGACAACCAGAAGTACGCGAACCGGCGCAACATCTCCCTGGCCGAGGCGAACGAGTTCAAGCGGCTGATGGAAGGGCAGGCCAACGCGATCTGCTTCAAGGTCTTCGACGGCGGCAAGCCGGCCTCGTACGACCGGAAGAAGATCCAGGGGCTGACGCTGATCGGGACGAACGAGAACTTCCTGATCGCGAACTCCTTCACCATCGGCTACGGGCGCAACCTGTCGCCCGAGGACGTCGAGCTGGCGCGCTCGGTGGTCGTGGTCGGCAAGCGCATCGAGAAGTCGCTCTTCCCGAACGAGACGCCGCTCGGGAAGACCATCAAGATCAACGACAAGCCATATCAAATCATCGGCGTGCTCGGCGAGAAGGGGCAGGCCTTCGGCCAGAGCGACGACAGCAACATGCTCGTGCCGATCACGAGGTACTTCAACGACTTCGGCTGGGTGAACCGCACCGTCAACATCGCCATCCAGGCGACGTCGCAGGCGACCTACAACCAGACCTTCGACAAGGCCATCACCGCGATGCGCGTGGCGCGTGGGCTGAAGCTCGGGCAGGACAACGATTTCGAGATCTATTCGAACGACACCCTCGTCGCCGCGTTCCACTCGGTCGCCGACGTAATCAGCGCCGGCGCGCTGGTGGTGAGCGCGATCGCGCTGCTCGCCGCCGGCATCGGCATCATGAACATCATGCTGGTGAGCGTGACGGAGCGGACGCGCGAGATCGGCCTGCGCAAGGCCATCGGCGCCCGCAAGAAGGACATCGTGCGGCAGTTCCTCCTCGAGGCCATCGTCTTGTCGGAGATGGGCGGCTTGGCCGGCATCATCAGCGGCGTCGCCGGGGGCAACGGCATCGCCATCTGGCTGGAGATCCCGATGGTCTTCCCCTGGTTCTGGACGGTGACGGGGCTGATCGTCTGCTCGCTGATCGGCATCGGCTTCGGCTGGTTCCCGGCCTGGAAGGCCGCGCAGCTGCACCCGATCGAGGCGCTGCGCTACGAATGAAGGCGGCAGTCGTCGGCGGCGGCATCGTCGGCCTCGCCACGGCGCATGAGCTGATCCGGCGCGGCGCCTCGGTCACGCTGTTCGAGAAAGAATCGACGCTCGCCGCGCACCAGACGGGCCACAACAGCGGCGTGATCCACTCCGGCGTCTACTATAAGCCGGGGAGCGCGAAGGCGCGGTTGTGCGTGCGCGGCGGGGCGATGCTGCGGCAATTCTGCGACGAGCACGGCGTCCCGTGGCGCGAGTGCGGAAAGCTGATCGTGGCCCGCTCGGCCGAGGAACTGCCGATGCTCGACGAACTGCACCGCCGCGGCGTCGCGAACGGCGTGCCGCGCCTGGCGCTGCTCGACCGCTTCGACGAAATCGAGCCTCACGCCGCGGGCATCCGCGCGCTGCACGTGCCGACGGCGGCGATCGTCGACTACCACGCTGTCGCCGAAGCGCTGGCGCGGCGCATCGAGTCCGCCGGCGGCACGATCGTGCGCGGCCGGCGCATTACCAGCCCGCCCGCGGGCTTCGACCGCGTCGTCTTCTGTGCCGGCCTGCACTCCGATCGCCTCGCGCACGCGCACGAGATGAAAATCGTCCCCTTCCGCGGCGAGTACTACGCGGTGCGTCGCCCCGATCTCGTCCGCGGGCTCTTGTATCCCGTGCCCGACCCGCGCTTCCCGTTCCTCGGCGTGCACTTCACACGAACGATCGACGGCGGTCTCGAGGCCGGCCCGAACGCCGTGCTGGCCCTCGCGCGCGAGGGCTACCGCTGGCGCGACGTGAACGTGCGCGACGTTGCCGAGACGCTGGCGTATCCCGGCTTCTGGCGCCTCATCGCGCGAGTGTGGCGCACCGCGGCGGGCGAGGTGGCGCGCTCGCTGAGCAAGCGCGCCTTCCTGCGCGCGCTGCAATCGCTCGTGCCGGCGATCGAGGAGGATGATCTCGTGCCCGCACCTGCCGGCGTGCGCGCCCAGGCGCTGGCGCGCGACGGCGCGCTGGTCGATGATTTCGCGATCGTGCAGCGCGACGGCGCCCTGCACGTGCTCAACGCCCCCTCGCCGGCAGCCACGGCGTCGCTGGCAATCGCCGAGGAGATCGCCGATGCGCTGCACTAACTGCGATACCCGAATTCCCCATGGCGTCACCTCCTGTCCCAACTGCGGGGTCTACGCGCTCGATGAGCCGCCCAAGCCGCCCGCCCCGCCGCGGCGCGTGCTGTGGCCGCTGATCGCGGTCATCATCGTCGTCGCGCTCGCGGCCGGCGCGTTCTGGCTCATGCAGCAGCGCGCGAAACCGGCACCGGCGAAGCCGAAGCCGCTGCCGGTGCACGTCGTGCGCGACCGTCCGGGCGGGAACGTGGAGGAGGCCGAGGCGGTGCGGTCGCTGCGGCGCACGCTCGCCGCGCGCGGCATCGCCAACGACTGCGTGGCCATCATCAGCCACGGGAAGAAGGGAAACCTTTACGAGCTGAGCGCCGTCAACTCCTGCAACCACACGCGGCTCGGCACCTGGCATGTCGACGCCGCCACGCACGAGGTGAAGACGCGATGAAGCGCTGGATGATCCTTCTGTTCGCGGCGACGGCCGCGCGCGCGGACGGCCTCGCCGACCTCCGCGCGGTGCTGGCGAAGTTTCCGGCGCAGTCGCCGATCCGCGCCTCCGTCACGCTGGAAAAGCATCAGGAGAACGACGAGAGCAAGATCCCGGAGCACGGCAAGGCCTCGGTCGACGTCGAGGCCGGCGCCGAGGGGCTGCGCGTCGTGTATGGGAACGACGTCGTGGCCCGCGCGCAGGCGGAGACGCGCGCCGCCGAGGCCGATCCCGAGAAGCCCGCGCCGACCGCCATGGCCCTGCGCAGCATCGACGCGCCGGAGCTCGTGGCTCTGCTCGACGGCGGGAGCGCGCTGGCGCGCCGGCTCATGAACGCCACGCTGCAGAAAGACCAGCGCATCGCCGTCGGCGGCCGGCCGGCGCGGCAGCTGACGTTCGCCGTTCAGCCGAAGATGTCGAAGGCCGAGGCCAAGCACATCAAGAGCGCGGAGATGACCCTCGTCGTCACCGCCGACGCCGAGAACGTCCCGCTCAGCGCGGAGATCCGCGGGACGGTGAAGGCCAAGTTCCTCCTCATGACCTTCGAGCAGAAGTTCCACGAGACGTGGACGTACACGCGCGCGGCCGACCGCCTCGTGGCCGTGCAGCATCGCCAGGAGCAGAGCGGCTCGGGATTCGGCCAGAACTTCAGTCAGTGGACGGCGACGAGCGTCGCCGTCCGATAGGACACGGAACACAGGGCGGTGGCCTGTGTCCCGTGTCCTGTGCCCCGTGTGCTCTACATCTTGATCGGCTCGAGCTTCTTCTTCGCCAGCGCGCTGTTGATCGCCGGGAGCTCCTTCGCCGCCCACGCGTCGAAGGCCTTCACCACGTCCGCGAGCTCCTTCTCCAGCGCCTCGGCGCGCATGACGTGCATGTCGGCCGGGCGTCCCTCGTAGAACACGACGTTGCCGTACAGCTCCGTGAGGTACTCGCGCAGGCGCTCCTCGCCGGTGATCATGCCCCCTTCCTTCGTGGCCACGATTTTCCTGCGCAGCTCGTCGACCTGCTCCGACGCCGCGCGCAGCTTCTTCACCAGCGCGTCGTTGGCCGGCAGCTTCGCGGCGCGGTCGTCGAGCGCGAGGCGCACGCCGTTGATGCGGTTCACCGCGGCGTTCATCTCCGCGAGGCTTCCGTACAGCTTCATGGCCAGATCGAACTGCGCCTTGCGGTCCTCCATCGTGTGCGTGGTGCGCGGATCCATCGTGATCTGCAGCGGCGTCGTGTAGACGTTCGCGTCCTTCGTCAGGCGCACCGTGTACGTGCCGGGGAGCACGCGCGGGCCGAACGCCGCGCCGAACGCCGCCGAGGCCGCGGGCGGCACCGTCGGCGCCTTCAGGCGCATCGACCACGTCACGCGCGAGAGGCCGCGGCGCTTGCTGCTCGGGATCGTGCCGACCACCTTGCCGCTGGCGTCCGTCACGTCCATCGTCAGGTCGCCGAAGACGTGGCGGCGGCGCTGGTAGTACGTGATCACCGCGTCGCCCGGCGGGTTCGGTCCCTCGAAGGCCGCGTCGCCGTTGACCCAGCCTCCTTGCGCCAGGATGCGCTGCACGGCCGGCGTGCTTTGCAGGAACACCGCGTCCTTGCTCAGCACGTCGGGCGTGAGCGCGCGCAACGGCGTGATGTCGTCGACGATCCAGATCCCGCGGCCGTGCGTGGCGATGATGAGATCGTTGTCGCGCGGATGAATGGCCAGGTCGCGCACGGCCACGTTCGGCAGGTCGCCGCCCTTGTACTGGGCCCAGTGATTGCCGCCGTCGAGCGAGATCCACAGCCCGAGCTCCGTGCCGAGGAAGAGGAGGTCTTTGTTGACGAGGTCCTCGCGGATGACGTGCGCGTAGCCGCGCACCGGCGCGTCCGACGCGATCAGCGGCGTCCACGTCTTGCCGAAGTCCATCGTGCGGTACGCGTACGGCTTCATGTCGCCGAACGAGTGCACGTCGAACGTCGCGTAGGCCGTTCCTTCGTCGAAGTGCCCGGCGTCGATGTACGACACCCAGGCGTTCTTCGGCAGGCCTTGGATGTTCGCGACGACGTTCGTCCAGGTCTTGCCGTCGTCGCGCGTGACCTGCACGTTGCCGTCGTCGGTGCCGGCCCAGATCACGGCCGGATTCTTCGGCGACTCGGCGATGGCGTAGATCGTCGTGTGCATCTCGGCCGAGGAGTTGTCGACCGTGACGCCGCCCGACTGCTCCTGCTTTTGCTTCTCCGGATCGTTCGTGGTCAGGTCGGGCGAGATCTTCTGCCACGTCTGCCCGTGGTCCTTCGTGCGCCAGAGGTACTGCGAGCCGAGGTAGACGGCGCCGGTGGGGCTGACGTGAATCGGCGTGTTCCAGTTGTAGCGGAGCTTCGACTCCTTGTAGTTCGGCACCGGCCGGAGGTCGCGCGACTCATGCGTCTTGCGATTGATGCGGCCGATGTAGCCGCCCTGCGCCTCGGCGTAGATGTAGGTGGGATCGGTCGGGTCGACGAACATCCAGAAGCCGTCGCCGCCGAACATGTTCTCCCAGCGCGAGCTGGTGATGCCGCCGGGGTACTGCGAGTCGCCGACCCAGGAGCTGTTGTCCTGCAGGCCGCCGTAGACGTGGTAGGGGCGGTCCATGTCGACGCTGACGTGGTAGAACTGCGAGACCGGCAGGTTGTCGGCCTTCCACCAGCGGTTGCCGCCGTCGTACGAGTACCAGACGCCGCCGTCGTCGCCCACGATCATGTGGTCGGTGTTCATCGGATCGATCCAGAGGTCGTGGAAGTCGCCGTGCGCGCCGCCGGCAATGCCGGTGAAGCTCTTGCCGCCGTCGTTCGAGGCGATGAGGCCGCCGTCCGGCTTGTAGACCTTGTCGGGGTTCTTCGGATCGACGATGAGGTTCGCGAAGTAGAACGGGCGCCAGATCATGTTCTGGCTGCGGTCGCGGGCCTGCCAGGTCTTGCCGCCGTCGTCGGAGCGATAGAGGCCGTTTTTCGGCGGCTCGGCTTCGATGAAGGCGTAGACGATGTTCGGGTTCGACGGCGCCACGGTCACGGCCACGCGGCCCCACGGCTTCGACGGGAGTCCGGTCGCGGACGAAATCTCGATCCAGTTCGTGCCGCCGTCGGTCGACTTCCAGAGGCCGCTGCCGCTCGGCGCGTTCGGGCCGTCGCCGCCGGAGCGGAAGGTCCAGCCCTTGCGGCGGAAGTCCCACAGGCCGGCGTAGATCGTCTTCGGGTTGGCGCGGTCCATCGTCATCATCGAGCAGCCGGTGGAGAGGTTCGAGCCCTTGAGAACCTTCGTCCAGCTCTTGCCGCCGTCGGTCGTTTTGTAGACGCCGCGCTCGTCGCTGTCGCTCCAGAGCCGGCCGGGCACGCAGGCGTAAACGGTGTTGGTGTCGCTCGGATCGACGAGGATCTTGGCGATGCGCTCGGAGTCTTTGAGGCCGAGGTTCGTCCAGTTGTCGCCGCCGTCGGTCGACTTGTAGATGCCGTCGCCGACCGAGGTGCTGTTGCGCGTCCAGGCCTCGCCGGTGCCGACCCAGACGGTTTTCGGATTCTTCGGATCGATGGTGATGGCGCCGATCGACTGCACCGGCTGCTTGTCGAAGACCGGCTTGTATGTGGTGCCGCCGTTGACCGACTTCCAGACGCCGCCGCTGGCCGCGCCGACGTAGACGGTGAGGCGCTGCCCTTCGTGGACGGCGTCGATGGCGGCGATGCGGCCGCTCATGGCCGCGGAGCCGATGTTGCGTGCGCCGAGGCCGGAGATGGTCTCGGAGTCGACGGTGACGGCGCGGTTCGACGCGGGCGCGGGCGTGACCGGCGCCGACTCGCCCGCGGTCACGGGCTGCGCGGGCTCGGCGGCGGCCTTCGCGGCCGCGGTCTCCGAGGCGTCGGGCATCGCCGGCGACTCCGGCACCTTCGTCCCCGGCATGTAGAAACGGGCGTTGGCGATCGGGACGTTCGCCTCGATCTTGCTGATGTTGATCTTCTGCCGGAAAGGGCTGCCCTTGCGTCCGAACTCCTGCGAGTAGGGGATGTACCAGCCGTCGACGCTCTTGTAGTCGCCGAGGATCGTCTCGGTCTCGCGCTCGGCGCCGCGGATGACGCGCTTCGTCTCGATCTTGATCGGGACGAAGTATTCGGTATCCATGAAGAAGTTGCGGACCTCGCCGTCCGCCATCGTGACCTTGAGCTTGTAGGTGTCGGTGCCTTCGACCGGCTCGGTGCCGGCGTACTCGACCTTGTTGCCCTTGGCCTGATAGTTGACGAGCGGGCCGTCGAAGTCGGCGGCCTCGACGATGTCCTTCATCTCGTCCTCGCCCAGCGCCTCGGGGTCTTTCTTGCCGCCGAACGGATCGATCTTCCAGCCGCTCTTGCCGTCGTAGGCATTGATGCCGGACATGCCCTGAATGATGAATTCCTGCCGGACCATGGCCGGGCGCTTGTTCTCCTGCAGCACGTCGGCCTCGAAGCCGCCGCCGCCGATGAACTTGCCCGTGCGGCGCAGGGTCTTGACGGCCTGGATGCGCTGCATCCCGCCGACGCGCTGGATGTAGCGCGCGACGATCTCTTCAGCGGTGGGTGGGGCAGTGGTCTGGGCAGAGAAAAGGACGATCGTAGCGATTCCGAGCAGCGCTCGACGCATGCAAAGCTCCTCCTATCGTTGCCGGATCATACGTCGGCGACGGAAGAAGGTTGGCGACAGGTGCCGGAAAATCGAGAAGCATGCCTCGACCCGCGACGCCGCGGGCCGAGGCGTCGCACGTTATTGCGGAATCAGCGGAATCGGCGCGATCGGACCGCCATCGTCGAGAGCGCGAACGATGAGCTTGATCTTCTGAATGATCCGCATAATCGGATTCTGCTTGCCGCGGTCAGCAGAGTCGTTCGGTGGAGCAGCGAAGGCACTGACGGTGACGAAAAGGGCAAAGAAAACGACGGTGAGCTTACGCATGGGGCGATTCTCCTTTCAAACGGTTTTTGTTCGCTGTGCTTGATCGGCCGCGATCAGGCACATAGGGATCTCCACTGTGATGTCGTATCAACTCAGCGCGTCTACGCTGTGATAGCAGCCAGGTGGGAGGAGGCTCAGCGCTGTGGCTCGTGAAGCGGAAGCGAGAGGGCCGGCCTCCCCTGGGACGGCAGATCGCGAAGAAATTCACGCACTTGACGAATGACTGGCGGCTGGGCCTTGCCGATAGCGACAACCTCGCGCAGGTACGAAAGCGCCGTGATTGCGCGCGAGGTCATTCCCGCACGAGTGAAGCGATCGAGGAGCGTCCGACAGATCTGAGGAACCCGATCGGGTTGGCCCGCGACGACGAGCGCTTCGGCGAGCTCGAGGGCCACCAGCGCCGCGTCGGCCTCCATCTCATATGCTTCGAATTCTTTCCAGGCACGTTCCAACAGCGGCATTGCGGCCGAGATTTTTCCAGCGCTGACGAGGGTCGTGCCCAACTGCCAGCGCGCGCGCGTCGACTCGACCTCCATGCCGAGCACTTCGTACTCCGCCATGGCCAGGGTGATGTGCTCAATCGCCGTCGGGATGTTGCCCAGCTCTCGATAGGCCAACCCGAGATCGTAAACGATCTGTACGCGCGTCAGTTCTTCGAGGCATTGCTCGTTCTTGATCTCTTCCCAAATGTGCAGTGCTTCGCGAATCGAGCCGAATTCATGCAGCGTGACGGCCTGGGTCAACCGCGCAGTGGCGTACTTCAGGCGGTCGCCGAAGTCGAGGAAGGTCTTGGCCGCTTCGTCGGCGAGCGCGATCGCCTGGGGGAGTTTGTCGGTCCACGTCAGGATCGTGGCGCGAACGAGCTTGATGCGGGCGAGGCCGTACTCGGGCAATGCCGTTTCCCGCTGTAACCGTTCGGCCTCGTCGACGGCGGCAACGGCCTCAGGGAACCGGCCGAGGAACTGCAGCATGTAGGCGTGATCGCGCCAGGCATCGGCGCGCATCGAGATCACGAATTCGGACGGGTACTCTGTCAGGGAGATGTCGTTGGCAATGTCGACCGCCAGTGCCGTCACTTCCAGCGCGTGGGGCGGCGCCGTGCGGATGACGCTGCGCATGCGATCGAGAAGCATGCGGACGATCCCGGCAGTCCTGCCCACCGGCGACTTCAAAATCGCCGTCCGCCACCACGCCGCCGGTGTATTCGCGAGCGAATCCAGCAGCTCCGCCGCCTCCCGATCTTCGACGGCCAGACGCTTCGAAAGCTCCGACACCTCCCGCATGCGGGGGGGCAGCTGCGGTTCGCTCTCGTGCCACACCGAAGGATCGCGCAGCAGCGCCGCCAGTTCGGTATCCAAGTCGTCGGTGGGGGCCTTCATGCGTTAATGCAGGCAGTCTAGCGGTGGTGAAGGATAGTCGTCAAGAGGAATTTTGGGTGGAACTTATAGTGCTCTGGCCGCCGGGAATGCCGCCCCCTCCCGCTAAACTTACCCACCTCACTCCTGTTGGGGAGTCGCCAAGTGGTAAGGCAGCGGCCTTTGGAGCCGCCATTCGGAGGTTCGAATCCTCCCTCCCCAGCCAGCTCACTCCTTCTCCTTTTCCTTCGCGATCGGCGCCGTCGTCGCTCCCGTCGCCCGCAGGTAATCCGCCGGCGCCAGGAAAATCTGCGTGCCGCGGACGCCTGCGGAGACCGAGGTCACGTCGAAGAGCTCGATCGTCTCGTCGGCGAACACCGGGTACGGCTTCTTCGCCGCCAGCGCCGTCACGCCGCCGCGGATGTAGCCGGTCAGCGCCTGCACTTCCTTGAGCGGCACCACGTCGATCGAGCGGTCGCCGGTCACCTTTGCCAGCGCCTTGAGGTCGAGCTGCTGATCGCCGGGGATCACGGCGAAGCAGACGCCGTGGCGGTCGCCGCGCGCGACCAAGGTCTTGAACACCTGCTCCGGCGGGAGTCCGACCTTGCGCGCCACCGACTCCGCGGCGAGGTCGTCGGGATCGACCTCGTATTCGCGCAGCTCGTACGGAATGCCGAGCGAGTCGAGCAGCCGCGCCGCGTTCGTCTTCATCCGCGAAAGATCTGCCGCCGCGAGCTCACGCGGTCGGTCGCGCCCCAGGCGTACTTGTACTCCTCCGCGCCGCGGAGGAAATCGAACGTCGTCGCTCCGTCGCGCACCGCTTCCTCGATCGCGTGCGCAACGATCAGCGTGCCGATCGACAGCCGCTCCAGCTCCGGGTCGTAGCCGCTCAGGTAGTAGTAGACGGTGCCGGCGTGGGCAAAGCCGTAGAACACGGCCACGATGCGCTCGCCGAGGCGCGTCGCGTACATGCGCAGCGCGCCGGCGCCGAGGAGACGGCGGGCGGCGTCGCGATGGAAGCGCTGCACCACCTCGTCGAACAGCACGCCCGGAAGGCCGCGGCGCTGCCAGCGCGCGGCGTGCAATGCGTAGAGCGCCTCGAGCATCGCCTCGAGTGACGACGCCGACGCGCTCTCCGTCGTCACCGGCGCGATTCGTTCCAGCGCGCGGCGGTAGTAGCGGAGCTTTTTGCGGAAGTGCGTCGACGTCAGGTTCTGCAGCTCGTCGCCGGCGTTTTCGATCGACAGGATCGGGCAGCGGTCCTGCTCGAGCACTGCGTCGCAGAGCCCAGATGGAAGCGGCGCTGTCAACATCGCCGACGACGGCCGCAGCTGCTGCAGGTCCCACATCGCGCAGTCGCGGCCGACGAGCTCGGCGAAGAGTGGCCCGACGTTGCCGTTGCCGACGTAGTCGAGGTAATCGCTGTTACCCGTGCCGAGGAACATGCCTAGGGACTCGTCGCCGTCGCGAACGATGTAGAGCGGCAGCACCGCCGTCAGCGCGCCGCTCGCGTCGCGCGCAACGAGCGTCGACAGTTCGTCCGAGCCGTACGCGCGCCACCACGGAAGCAGCCACATCGGCGACTGGAACGGCGTCGCCTCCGGAGAGCGCCGCCACAGCGCCAGCCACTCCGCCTCCAGCCGCTCCAGCTCCTCCGTCGTGGAGATCAGCATTGCGCGGCGCATGATACCCGGGACGCTATCCCGGCTCGGCCCTTGCTATTGATGCAACGCATGACCCTGCTCGTCGTGGTCGCACATCCTGACGACGAGGCCATCGGCGCGGGCGGCATGATGGCCGGCTTGGCCGCCCTCGAGGACGTCCACGTCGTCCACCTCACCGACGGCGCGCCGCGCGATCGCCGCTGGCGGTCGCGGCAGTTCGACGGCACGCGCGACGAGTACGCCCGGGCCCGCGCGGAGGAGGCGCGGCGTGCGCTGCTCTTCGCCAACGTCGACGACGTGCGCTCCCTCGGCTGCCCCGAGCAGGAGGCGGTCTACTACGTCCGCGAGCTGACCGAGCAGTTGCGCGCGATCATCGAGGAGCTGCGCCCGAACACGATCGTGACGACGGCGTACGAAGGCGGGCACCCGGACCACGACGCCTGCGCGATGATCGTCCAGACGCTCGGCCAGGCCATCGAAATGCCGCTCTACCACGCGCGCAACGGGAGCTTCCACGCGCTGCAGTTCGCCGACGGCCGCGACGGCATCGTCCTCACTCTCGACCAGGGGCAGGTCCTGCGCAAGCAGCGGATGTACGACTGCTACGCCACGCAGCGCGAGGTGCTGGCGCAGTTCCCGATCGGAGTGGAGCGCTTCCGCGTGGCGCGCTGCTACGACTTCACGAAGCCGCCCCACGCCGGCCCGCTGTGGTACGAGATCCTCGGCTTTCCGATCGACGGCGCGACGTGGCGCCGTGCCGCCGCCGACGCCTTCGCGTACGCTTAGCGCGCTTGGACAAAGACCTCTTCACGCTGACCACCGAGCGCTTCACGATCGAAGGCCGCTCCCGCGCCGGCCACGAGACGTGGTTCCGCATCCGCGACCTCGGCGTGATGTTCGACCTCGGCCGCGGCCCCGACGCCGCCATCGGCGTGTCCAACGTCTTCGTCACCCACGCCCATCTCGACCACGCCGTCGGCATCCCGTTCTACGCCGGGCAGCGCCAGCTCCACCAGCTCGCCGGCGGGCGGATCTGGGTGCCGGCCGCCGCGGCCGACGGCTTCCGCGACATCCTCGGCGCGTGGGAGCGCCTGACGAACACGCGCTTCGACGAGATCGAGGTCCGCGGCATGGCCGCCGGCGACACCGTGCGCATTGGCCGGACGCTCGAAGTCCGCGCCCACGCGGCCACGCATCGCGTCGCCGCCAACGCCTACGAGGTCCTCGAGGTCCGCCACCGCCTGCGCGAAGAGGGGCTGTCGCAGGAGGAGATCCAGCGCCGCCGCGCCGAAGTCATCGAGGAGTACCGCGAGCCGCTGCTTTTTTACACGGGCGACACAGACCGCGGAATCCTCGAGACGTGCGAGGCGCTTTACCGCGCCGAGGTGCTGATGATCGAGTGCTCGTTCATCGCCGACGGGCACCAGGAGCGCGCCGCGCGCTACCGGCACATCCACTTCGATGACATCGCCGAATTCGCGGAGCGTTTCCGGAACGACCTGATCGTCCTCACGCACTTCAGCCGCCGCTACAGCCGCGCCGAGATCCGCGACGAGATCGCCCGCCGCTGCCCGGCGGTATTGCGCGATCGTTTGCGATTGGCTTTACCGGAGGGATATCAGCGGGTTTGAATTCTGCAATGATGAGGGCGATGGCGGGTTCGCGGTGGCGGTGGGCGGCGCTCTTTGTCGTCCTCACCTTTCTGATCAGTCCACAATCTGACGCGGCGAAACGACGGCGGCGGAAGCCGCGCCGCGCCGCTCCCGCCGGTCCGCTCGAGACGGCCACCGGCACGACGCTGCAGGAGCGTCTGAATTCGCTCGTCAACGGCAAGGTCTCCCAGATCTCCGACGCCAGCATCCAGATCGTCGAAGTCGACAGCGGTACCGTCCTCGCCGAGCGCAACCCGCATCTGCCGCTCGCGCCGGCGTCGAACATGAAGCTCTTCACCACCGCCGCGGCCATCGACCTCCTCCACCCCGACTTCAACGTGACCACGACCGTCTACGCGCGCGGCCCCGTCGATCCGACCGGCACGCTCGACGGCGACGTCAAGATCGTCGGCCACGGCGACCCGACGATCGGCGGCCGCTTCCACGACAACCACGCCACCGCCGTCGTCGACGAGTGGGCCACGGACCTCAAGCGCGCCGGCATCAAGACCATCAAGGGAAACCTGATCTTCGAGTACGGCTACATGGACACGCAGTACATCCATCCGACGTGGCCGGAGAACCAGCTCGTGAATTGGTACGAGGCGCCGGTGTCGGCGTTCTCGATGCAGGAGGGCTGCGTCGAAGTGCGCGTGCTGCCGTCGCGGCCGGGGAAGCCGTGCACGGTGCAGCTCGATCCGCCGACGTCGTTCCTGACGCTGCAGAGCTCGTGCACGACCGGACGCGGGCTGCCGTTCATCACGCGCTACCGCGGGACGAACACGATCGTCGTCCGCGGCGGCGTGCCGGCGCGCTCGGGGCCGACGGAGGTCTTCGTGGCCATCGAGAATCCGATCCAGTACTTCGCCTCGGTCACGCACGAGGCCTTCGTGCGCAACGGCGTCACGGTGAAGGGGGAGCTCGTCGTCACGGGCGTCGACCCGCGGCCGGACTGGCGCGCGGTCGCGCAGCACAGCACGCCGCTCAACGTGATCGTCTACGTCATCAACAAGAAGAGCCAGAACCACTACGCCGAGGAGCTCGTGAAGATGATCGGCGCGCAGGTCAAGCACGAGGGGACGTGGCCCGGCGGCACGGGCGCGGTGAAGGAATGGCTGACCGGGAAGCTCGGCGTGCCCGAGGGGGAGTTCAGCCCGGCCGACGGCTCGGGGATGTCGCGCGACAACCGCGCCTCGGCGAATGCATTCGTGCACCTGCTCCGGTACATGTGGAAGAGTCCCTACCGCGAGGATTTCGTCAGCTCGTTGCCGTACTCCGGCGATCCCGATGCCAAGTTCGGCCGGCGCCTGCGCGGCGCGCCGTACGCGCGGCAGGTCTATGCGAAGACCGGCTACATCGTCGGCGTCGTCGGCCTTTCCGGCTACGTGCACGGCGCTTCCGGTAAGATCTACGCCTTCTCGTTTCTGTTCAATCGCTACCACACCGGCGTGTACGCGGTGTACCACGTGCAGGACGAGATGCTGAAGGAGCTGATTACAAAGGGATGAAGGCACAACGGAACGAAAAGCCGGGCGCGGGCACGGGGTCGCGCGACGTGTGGGTGTTTACGATCTGCGGGTTTGTGCTCGGGCTGGTGATCGGCTCGTTTTTGATCGGGCCGCATTTGGCGAAGCCTTCGCTCGGGCCCTCGGGCGGCGTGGCGAACGCCGCGGAGACGGCGGCTCCCGCCGCCGCGCCGGATATGGCGCAGATGAACGCGGTGCGCGAACGGCTCGCGACGCTCAAGCAGACGCTGGAGAAGGATCCGCGCAACGTGGCGGCGCTGACGCAGCTCGGAAGCATGTACATGGATGCGGCGAAGTTCCCGCAGGCGATCGACTACCTCGAGCGCGCTCTGGCCGTGCGCGAGGATCCGACGGTGCGCACGGACCTCGGCATCTGCTACAAGCAGAACGGGCAGCCTGAGAAGGCCGTCGACGCCTTCCAGCGCGCGGCCGCCGAGGGGCCTGACCAGTGGCAAGCGCTCTACAACGAGGCCATCGTCCTCGGCGAGATGCAGCGCTGGGACGACGCCCGGGCCGTGGCCGCGAAGCTCAGCGCCATGCGGCCGAACGACGCGCAAGTCGCGCAGCTCGTGCAGTCGCTGAAGTCGCGTTGATTCGAATCTTCGCTATTCCTTGATCGGTATCAAGTTCTGACTGCTGGTCGGGCTCAGCTGCAGCGTGTACACGCCGTTGAGGTCGCGCACCGTCGCCACGGCGTGGAAGCCGGGGAACTTCAGCACGTTGCCGATCACCTCGCCTTGCGCATCCGACACGAAGCGCCGCAGCGCGTCGTCCACGTCCTCCGCATCGCGGGTGTGGAACGTCACCGCGCTCGCATCGTCGCGGACGGGTTTGCCGCCGGGATCGGTCAAGTGTCGTTGTTCGATCGTGAATCGCATCAATGCCGAGCGCCTCGATGCGTGCAATTTCGGTGCACTCAGCGGCTGTTCTATACTCGATCGAAGGGCAGGCGATGAGCGACGAACGTGTACTTCACGAAGTCCCCCCGATCAGCGGAATCATCATTCACGAGCGCGAGGACGAGGCGCCCGCCGGCGCGGCGCGCTTCGCCGAGGGCATCGACGTCGGGCTCACCTTCGACGACGTCCTTCTCCGTCCGGCCCGCTCCGACATCCATCCGAACTTCGTCGACGTCTCCACGCGCCTGACGCGCGACATCCGCCTCAACATCCCCATCATCTCCGCCGCCATGGACACCGTGACCGAGGCGCGCCTGGCCATCGCCATGGCCCAGCAGGGCGGGCTCGGCGTCATCCACAAGAACTTGACCATCGAGCAGCAGGCCGAGGAAGTCGACAAGGTCAAGCGTTCCGAGGCCGGCATGATCGTCGACCCCGTCACCATGCGGCCGTGGCAGTCCATCTCCGAGGCCCTGCAGGTGATGGAGAAGTACAAAATCTCCGGCGTTCCCGTCACCGACGCCAACGGCAGGCTCGTCGGCATCCTCACCAACCGCGACCTTCGCTTCGAAACGCGTTTCGATCTTCCGATCTCCGAACGGATGACGAAGGAGAACCTCATCACCGTTCCGGTCGGCACGACGCTCGAGCAGGCCCGCGAAGTCCTGCACCATCATCGCATCGAGAAGCTCCTCGTCGTCGACTCCAACGGCGACCTCAAGGGCCTCATCACCGTCAAGGACATCCAGAAGGCGCGCCGCTATCCGCAGGCGGCGAAGGATCCTCTCGGCCGTCTGCGCTGCGGCGCGGCCATCGGCATCGGCCGCGACGGTCTCGACCGCGCCCGCGCCTTGATCGACGCCAAGGTCGACGTCGTCGCCATCGACTCCTCGCACGCGCACTCCGCGGCGGTCATGGAGACGATCAAGCAGTTCAAGAAGCTCTTCCCGGAGACGCCGCTGATCGCCGGCAACGTGGCCACGTACGAAGGGGCGCGCGACCTCTGCGAGCTCGGCGTCGACGCCGTCAAAGTCGGCATCGGCCCCGGCTCCATCTGCACCACGCGCGTCGTCACCGGCGCCGGCGTCCCGCAGATCACCGCCATCCTCGACTGCGCGCGCGCCGCCGAAAAGTACGACGTGCCGATCATCAGCGACGGCGGGATCAAGTTCTCCGGCGACATGACCAAGGCCATCGCCGCCGGCGCGCACTGCGTGATGATCGGCTCGCTCTTTGCCGGCACCGACGAGGCGCCCGGCGAGACGATCCTCTACCAGGGCCGGACGTTCAAAGCCTACCGCGGCATGGGCTCGATCGGAGCGATGCAGGCGGGCTCGAAGGACCGCTACTTCCAGGAGCAGGCCGACGAAGTCTCGAAGCTCGTGCCCGAGGGGATCGAAGGCAAGGTCCCGTACAAAGGCTCCCTCGGCGCGATGGTGCCGCAGCTCGTCGGCGGCCTCCGCTCGGGCATGGGCCTGACCGGCTCGCGCAACGTCGACGACCTGCGCACGAAGGCGCAGTTCGTCCGCATCACCGCCGCGGGCCTGCGCGAGTCGCACGCCCACGACGTGACGATCACGAAGGAAGCGCCGAACTACCGGCTCGACTCGACGGACTAAACGCCCCGCGTCGCGAGCGCGTACTCCAGTCGACATGCGCTCGTTCCTGGCCGTCTTCCTGCTTGCCGCCGTTCCGCTGTTCGCGATCGAGATCGACCCCGCCGCGCCGACCACGGCCACGCCGGTGACGCTGACCGTGCACGAGTTTGCCTCCTGCCCGCCGCCGCCGGAGCTGACGCGCGCGGGCAACACGTTTCACGTCCTGCTCAAACAGGGGCCGTGTCTCTCGCCGCCGTTGCCCTACACGTTCACGATTCCCCTCGGCAAGCTCGCGCCGGGCGACTACGAGGTGGTGACGGAGACGCCGGCATACAACGACATCGTCCGCACCGGCTACCTCGCCTTCTTCGTGAGCGATGCCGATGCAAGCGTGTACGTCGCTTCGCTGCCGTTCGGGCCGACGACCGGCGGAACGGAAGTCATCCTCTACGCCGACGCCGTCGACTGCTACGGCCCGTCGTGCCCGCTGCCGTCGGTGTTGTTCAACGGTGTTCCGGCAACGGTCGAGCGGGAGAAGTTCAACGGCGGCACGCTCGCCGTGATCACGCCGCCGGGCGCGACCGGCATCGCCGACGTCGTCGTCTCCGGAACGCGGGCCACGAAGAGCGGCCGCGTCTTCCGCTACTACGATCCGAACCACGGGCCGCTGCCGACGATGTTCGAGCGCGTGCTCGTGCCGGTCTGGTCGTTCGGCGACGGCGCGTTCGGCTCGAAGTGGACGACCGAGATCACGATGTGGAATCCGAACCTGTACGGCTTCGAGCCCTACGGCCGCGCGCCCGTGCCCTTCATCGACCGGCGCTCGACAACGGCGCTGAGCTTCGGCGCGACGCGTTCCGGCGGCGTGCTCTTCTTTCCGCCGCGCGGCGTCTCGCCGTCGCCGCGCTTCGGATCGCTCGTACGCGACACGTCGCGCCAGGCCGACGATTGGGGGACGGAAGTCCGCGTCGTGCGCGAGAGCGATTTTCGCGACGCGGAGCTCAGCCTGCTGAACGTCCCGGTCGCGGCGCGTTTCCGGCAATCGCTCCGCATCTACGACGTCGACTCCGTCGAGAGCCGCGTGGTCGTCGATCTCTACGCCATGGACGGCACCTTTCTCGCTAGCAACTCCGTGGCCCTGCACAGCGGAACGCCGTGCCGCCGTTTCGAGCCGTGCGCCAGCGACGACCCTGCCTACGCCATGGTCGACCTGCTGGCACTCTTCCCGGAGGCCGCCGGACGGGACCGCGTCCGCGTCGACATCCACAGCGTCGACATCGGGGCGCGCCTCTGGGCCTTGATCAGCGTCACGAACAACAACACGCAACACGTCACCGTAATCACGCCACAATAACGGTATGCGTTCGCTCTTCGCCTTTCTCGCGCTTCTCGCTCTTCCGCTTTCCGCGCAGGTTCTGTCGACGATCGAGTTCGATCCGCCGGCGCCCGACTCGTCGATGCCGGTGCAGGTCCACCTGGCCGGCCTCAACGGCGACGCCTGTGTGCCGTCGAATCCGGTCGCGCGCGTGAACGGGAGCTCGATCACGATCCACGTCGACACTCCCCACGTCCCCTGCATCCAGATCGTGACGCCGTGGGGTGAGCGCGCCGACATCGGCCGCCTCGCGCCCGGCGAGTACGACGTGCGCATGACGACGGGCAACGACGTCGTCCTCGGCGCAACGCACCTCAGCGTCAGCGACGCCAATCAGCCGTTTATCGTGCTTCCCTCGGTCGCCGAGGCCGGCGGCGGGCGGCAGCTGCAGCTCACGGTCAACATCGGCGAGCCGCTCTGCGCGCCGAGCGCCGTCGCTTGCGCCGAGGTCGAGTCGGTCACGATCGGCGGCAAGGCCGCGCAGTTCAGCGTCGTCGACGGCACGACCATCACCGCCACCGCGCCGCCCAACCCGCCCGGCCCCGCCGTCATCGCTGTGAAGCTGCAAGGCTTGGCGGCGATGAACTTCACTGCCTTCCGCTATTTCGATGGCAACGCCGCGCCCGATCCCGCCGCGTTCGACCGCGTGCTCTTCCCCGTTTTCTTCAGCGGTCCGGGCGCGTTTGACTCGTTCTGGACGACGAGCGCGGCCATCGCGAACCGCGCGATCGGCTTCGTCGGCGAGTGGCGCACGGTGACGGAGGATCCGAGCATTCCGTGCGCCAGCCCGTTGCCGTGCCGCGGCCCGGTGCATCCCGGCGCGGCGGCCTACGTGGCGAGCGTGTTCTCGCGCCCGCAGGGGCTGCTCTACTTCCCGGAGCGGCGCTACGGCGGGCTGCTGCGTTACGCGCTGCACGTCCGCGATACGTCGCGCTCCTCGCAGGACCTCGGCACGCAGATCCCGGTGGTCACGCCGCGGCAGTTGACGTACGACATCTGGCTGCTCGACATTCCCACCGACGCGCGCTACCGGCGCACGTTGCGCATCTTCGACGTCGACAGCGTCGAGCGCACCGTGTCGGTGCTCGTGCTGCCGATGGGCGAGCTCACCGCTGCAGGCGAGACCTTCACTGTCCCGCTGAGCACCGGCTGCACCGACGCGCTGTGCGACAGGCCGGCGTTCGCGAGCGTGAACCTCGATCCGATCGTGGCGAAGTTTCCCTCGGCGCCGGCGGTGCGCGTGCGCGTGTCGTCGCCGATGCACGACGCGCGGCTCTTCGCGGTGGCCACGGTCACGAACAACGACACGCAGCACGTCACGGCGTACTGAGACGAGGCTCTCAGCTGTCAGCTCTCAGCTCTCGGGGATGCACCTCGAGAGCCGAGAGCTGAGAGCCGAGAGCCATTTACGGCAGCGTCTTAACCACCTTCCCATCCTTCATCACGAACCGCACGTTCTTCAGCACCTCGACGTTCTGCAGCGGATCGCCGTCGACGGCGACGACGTCGGCGAACGCGCCGGGCGCGATCACGCCGAGGTCGCCGGTCATGCCGACGAGCTCGGCGGCGCGCGACGTCGCCGACTTGATCGCCTCCATCGGCGTCATGCCGAACGACACCATCCGCCCAAACTCCTGCGCGATCGGCTCCGTCCATGCGAAGCCGCCCACGTCCGTCCCAAAGGCGATCTTCACTCCCGCCTTCATCGCCTTCTGGAACGACGGCCCGTGCACCTCCACGCGCTTGCGGTCGCGACGGCCCGAGGGCGTGTCGGGCGGATCGTTGTGGTCGTAGTAGACCGAGAGCGTCGGCACCAGCCACGTCCCCTGGCGCACCATCTGCGCGATCGCGGCGTCGTCGAGATCGAGGCCGTGCTCGATCGAGTCGCAGCCGCCGTCGAGGGCGCGGTGCAGCCCCTCGCCGCCGTAGGCGTGGCAGGCCACCTTCCGCTTCCAGCCGTGCGTCTCGTCGACGATGGCCCGCAGCTCCTCGACCGTGAGTGTGGGCTGCGACACGAGGTTGCCCTGTTTGTCGAGCCACGAGCGGTGCGTCATGTAGACCTTGATCCAATCGGCGCCGTTGTCGAGCTGCTCGCGCGCGGCTTTGCGCGCCTCGACGGGCCCGTCGACGATCTGCACCCCCTTCGGCACGACGATCTCCGGCGCGTAGCCTTCCAGCGGATAGCCGCCGCTCGTGGAGATGGCACGCGTGCAGGCGAAGATGCGCGGGCCGGGGATGTGGCCCTCGTTGATCGCTTGCTTGATGCCGACGTCGCCGTACCCCGCCCCCTCGGTCTCCATGTCGCGAATCGTCGTGAAGCCCTGCTCGAGCGCGCGCCGCGCCGACACCGTCGCGCGCGCGGCGCGGTAGGCGAGGCCGTACTTCAGCAGCTGGACGTCGTAGCCGCCCGCGGCCGGGTCTTCGCCCTGCAGAAAGATGTGCGTGTGGGCGTCGATGAGCCCGGGCAGCACGGTCGACTTCGAGAGGTCGATGACCTGCGCCCCCGCCGGCACGGCTACGTTCTCGCCGACCTCGGCGATGCGGTTGTCGCGGATGACGATGGTCTGGTTGTGCCGCGGCGCGTCCGAGCGGCCGTCGATGAGTGTCCCGGCTTTGATGGCGATGACGGAAGCAAGCAGCGTTGCGATCATGCCGCGAAGAATACAATCCCGCGCCGATGTTTTTCGATGCCGCCGCCCGCGCCCTCGCCCACGAAGTCGTCGACGCCGTCTTCGACCACGTCGAGCGCATCGAGTCGCGCCCTGTCGTCGACTGGCGCCCGGCCGAGGAGCTGCGCGCGGGTCTCGGCGGCGCCGCGCCGATGGACTGCGTCCGCCAGCTCCTTGACAACGCCATCCAGCTCCATCACCCGTCGTACATGGGCCACCAGGTCTGCCCGCCGTTTCCGACCGCGGTCATCGCCGACTTCGTCGTCTCCGCGCTGAACCAGTCGACGGCGGTGTGGGAGATGAGTCCGCTCGGCACGGTCATCGAGCAGGAGATCGTGCGCTGGCTCTGCGATCGCGCCGGCTATCCCGACACCGCCCTCGGCACGGCCGTCTCCGGCGGCTCGGCGGCGAACCTCACCGGCCTTCTCGCGGCGCGCGCGCGCCGGCCGGACCGCCGCGTCGTCGTCTGCGGGGCCGACACGCATTACTCCGTCGCACGCGCCGCGGCGATCATGGGCGCCGAGGCCGTGAGTGTGCCGACGGACCGCGCGCATCGGATGGATGTCGAGGCGCTGGCCGCGCTGCTCGAGAGCGTGACGCCGATGGCCATCGTGGCCACGGCCGGCTCGACCGCGACCGGCTCCTTCGACGACCTCCGTGCCATCGCCGCGCTGCGCGACCGCCACGACACCTGGCTCCACGTCGACGCCGCGCACGGCGCCTCGGTGCTGCTGTCGCCGTCGCTGAAGCACCTCGTCGACGGCCTCGACCTCGCCGACTCGCTCTCCTGGGACCCGCACAAGATGATGTGGATGCCGCTCTCCCTCGGCGCGATTCTCGTGCGGGACGGCGTGTGGCTCCGCCGCGCTTTCGCCGCCGACGCGCCGTATCTGTTCCACGGCGGCAGCGGCAACCTCGGCGAGATGACGATCCAGTGCTCGAAGCGCGCCGACGCCGTCAAGCTCTGGCTGACGCTGCAGATCGCCGGCACCGAGCCGATCACGCGCGCCCTCGACCACGTGACGGCGATGACGCGCTACCTCTACGAGCGCGTGCTGGCGTCGGATGATTTCGAGGCCATGCACGAGCCGGAGTTCAACATCTTCTGTTTCCGCCATCGCAGCGGCGACAACGCCCAAATCCGCGAGGATCTCATCCGCTCCGGCGCGGCCTGGATCACGTCGACGCTGCTGAAAGGGGAGCGCGTGCTGCGCGTGACGATCATCAACCCGCGCACGGAGAAGACGCACATCGATGCGCTCCTCGGCGCTCTCCGGCGATGAAGCTCCGCATCGTCCTCGTCGAGCCGCGCGAAGCGGGCAACGTCGGCGCCGTGGCCCGCTCGATGAAGAACTTCGGCTTCGACGAGCTCTGGATCGTCGGCGAACATCCGCCGCTGTCGCCGCTGGCCGGCTGGTGGGCCAGCGGCGCGGACGACGTCGTCGAGAACGCGCGCTTCGCCGATTCGCTTCACCACGCCGTGCGCGACGCGAAGCTCACCGTGGCCACGACGTCGGCGCGCGGCCGCACGACGCCGGCCGACCTCGCGCCGGGCACGCTCGCCGCGCTGGCGCGCACGCTGGCGGACGACGACGTCCTCGCTCTCGTCTTCGGCCGCGAGGACCGCGGCCTGACGCGCGAAGAGCTCGTGCAGTGCCAGCGCAGCGTGTCGATTCCGACGAACGCGAGCTTTCCGACGATGAACCTCGCCCAGTCGGTCTGCGTCTTCTGCTACGAGCTCGCCAAGGTCTCGCGCGGCGAGGAGCTGCGCGAGCGCGCGCCGGCCGACGTCGTCGAGCGCTTGCACGACCGCGCCGCTGCGCTGCTGCTCGAAGTCGGATTCCTGCAGGAGAACAATCCCGAGCGGATCTACGACGACCTCCGGGCCATGGCCGGCCGCGCCGACCTCGACGCGCGCGAGGCCACGATCCTCCTCGGCATCATCAGGCAGATCGAATGGGCCCTCCGTCATCCTGAGACGCCATGTTGAGCAAAGCGAACGATCTCTCGGCATGTGTGGCGCGGACTTCAGTCCGCGCGGGCGGGATGAATCCCGCCCCACAGGCCTCACCCCGTCGCGTGCGCCTGCTCGAGGCAGTCGCCGATCATCTCGATGAATTTCTCGAGGTCGAACGGCTTGAGGATGGCGTTGCAGACGGCGTCGGGCGGGATCTTGTCGACGCCGCGCTTTCCCGCCGCGGTGAAGACGATGATGTGCGGGCGCCCGTCCGGCAGCACGTCCCCGATGCGCTCGATGAACTCGTAGCCGTTCACGCGCGGCATCATCAGGTCGAGGAGGATGAGATCGTAGCGGGCGCTGTTGCGGAGCTTCTCGAGGCCGGCCTGCCCATCCTCGGCGAGCTCGACGTCGAACTTCATCCGCTTCAGCACCGCTTGCAGCAGCACGCGGATCGCCAGGTCATCGTCGATGACCAGAATGCGTCGGCCGCTTCCGTCGATCTTTCCAACCGGCATTGCCTTCTCTACTTTGCGAAGACTGTACCGACCTCAAGCGCGCTACCCGGCTCTGCGATCACATTACGAGTTTCTTGCGCCACACGCAATGCCTGAGCTACGCCAGAGCTGGCCGTTCCGCCCCTGGGTCCGCCGCGCCGGGCTGTCGATCGTGCTCGTTGCCGCCGGGGCGACCGCGGCCATTGGCTGGATCGGTGAGCGCGCCGTCTGGGCCTACATCGCCCTCCTCTGGATCGGCGGTCTGAAAGTCTGGTTGGGAACGTTCCGCCCCGTCGCCGAGGCCGACGATCGCGGGCTCGTGCTCCGCCCGCTGCACAACGCCCGGCGGCGCACGCTCGAGTGGACGCGCATCCGCGGCACGGAGCAGATGACCGGTGGCGACCGCCTCATCGTCTACTACGACACGCCGCGCGGCATGCGCTTCGTGGCCCTGAACCTCAACCTGGTGAAGGGCCGCCGCGAGTTTCTGGCGATGCTCGAGGCGCGGCTGCGGGCCATGGGCTTCGTGGAGAAGATCGTCGACCGCTCGCGATATCTTTCACGACCGCAATGACGGCCAAACAGGAAATCGAAAAGCTCCGCCGCGAGCTGGAGCGCCACAACCGCCTCTACTACCTCGACGCCGAGCCGGAGATCAGCGACTACGACTTCGACCAGATGCTCCGGCGCCTGCAGGAGCTGGAGGAGAAGCATCCGCAGTTTTTCGACGCCAACTCGCCGACGCAGCGCGTCGGTGGCGCGCCGATCGACGAGTTCAAGACCGTCGTGCACGACCCGCCGATGCTCTCCATCGAGAACGCCTACACCCTCGACGAGCTGCGCGAGTGGGACGGGCGCGTCAAGCGCGGCCTGGGCCTCGAGGAGGTCGAGTACGAGGCCGAGCTGAAGATCGACGGCGTCTCCATCGACCTGCTCTACGAGAACGGCGCGCTCGTCCGCGGCGCCACGCGCGGCGACGGCGTCCGCGGCGACGACGTCACGCCGAACGTGCGCACGGTGCGCAACCTCCCGCTGCGCATCGCCACCGCCGAGCGCGTCGAGGTGCGCGGCGAGATCTACATCCCCCTCGCCGAGTTCGCCAAGCTCAACGAGCAATTGCAGGAGGCGGGGCAGGAGCCGCTGGCGAATCCGCGCAACGCCGCGGCCGGCTCGCTGCGCCAGAAGGATCCGAAGCTGGCCGCGCAGCGCCGGCTCTACGCGTACGTCTACCACGTCCTCGGCGCGATCAAGTCGCAGTCGCAGGCGTACGAGCGGCTGGAGAAACTCGGCTTTCCGACGAATCCCGAAAAACGCGTCTGCAAGAGCCTCGACGACGTCATCGCCTTCATCGACCACTGGCACGAGCACCGCCACGACCTGCAGTTCGACATCGACGGCATCGTCGTCAAGGTCAATCGCCGCGAGCAGCAGCTCGAGCTCGGCGCGACGTCGAAGGCGCCGCGCTGGGCCATCGCGTTCAAATATCCGCCCGAGGCTGCGCAGACGGTGGTGCGGGCCGTCAACCTCTACGTCGGACGGACCGGGACGGTGACGCCGGTCGCGCAATTCGATCCGGTCCAACTCGGCGGCACGACCGTCGTCAACGCCAGCCTGCACAATTTCGACGAGGTGGCGCGGAAGGACGTGCGCGTCGGCGACACGATCCTCGTCGAGAAGGGCGGCGACATCATCCCCAAGGTCGTCGACGTGCTGAAGGACAAGCGCCCGCGCGGCGCGAAGGCCATCGAGCCGCCGGCGCATTGCCCCGAGTGCGGGCAACCGCTGCACAAGTTCGAGGGCGAGGTGGCGGTGCGCTGCATCAACCAGGGCTGCCCGGCCATCGCCCGCGAGTCGCTGTTTCATTTTGCGTCGCGCAAGGCGATGGACATCGAGGGCCTCGGCTACGAGCGCATCAAGCTGATGCTCGCCCAGGGCCTCGTCACCGACTACGCGTCGCTGTACGAGTTGAAGGTGGATGACGTCGCGCAGCTGGAGCGGATGGGGGAGAAGTCGGCGCAGAAGCTGATCGACTCGATCGAATCGTCGAAGACGCGGCCGCTGCCGAACTTCGTCTTCGCCCTCGGCGTCCGCTTCGTCGGCGAGCGCGCGGCGAAACTGCTCGCGGAACGCTTCGCGTCGATCGACGCTCTGATGGACGCGACGACCGAGGAGCTCGTGGAGGTGCCGGAGATCGGTCCCAAAGTCGCGGAGTCGGTCACGTTCTACTTCTCTGTCCCCGCGAACCGCGAGCGCATCGCCAAAATGCAGCGCCTGGGCGTGAATCCGACGCACACGCCCACCGCCACCGGCACGAAGCTCGCCGGGAAGTCCGTCGTCGTCACCGGCACGCTCACCCGTTTCACGCGCGACGAGATCCACCACCTGATCGAGCGCGAAGGCGGCAAGCCCGCCGGCTCGGTGTCGGCGAAGACGGCCTACGTCGTCGCCGGCGAAGCCGCCGGCTCGAAGCTGGAGAAGGCCAAGTCCCTCGGCGTGCCGGTGCTGTCCGAGGAGGAGTTTTTGACGTTGATCGGCGCGCCGTAGGATCGAGCGACTACCGCGGCGCGTACGTGTTGACGACGATCCCGCTGGCGTAGGCCGTCGACGCGATCCGCTTCAGCGGCGTGCGCGCGTGGAAGATGCGCAGCCCTTCTCCGATGGCAATGGGATTGACGAACAGATTGAGCTCGTCGATCAGCTGATTCTCGATCAGCGATCCGACGAACGTCGCGCCGCCGTAAACGATCAGGTCCTTGCCGTCCTGGCGTTTGAGAGCGTCGATCGCGTCGAGCCTGCTCTCGACCCGCACATTCCGTCCCGGCATGCTCGTCTGCGTCCTGCTGAAGACGACCTTCGGCAGGTTCACCATCTTCTGGCCGAACTCGTACTCGGGGCTGTCCGGCTGCGTGACGACGTGCTCCCAATACTTGACGAAACCGTCCGTCATCTTCCGCCCCATCAGGATCATGTCGCTCGTGTCGGTGAGCTGGTTGATGAAGGCGATGAGCGTCTCGTCCATCTCCCACGTCATCCAATCCAGCTGGCCCTCGGGGCCGGCCACGAAGCCGTCGACCGTCATCTGCATTTGCAACTTCAGCTTTCGCACCGCTACATCTCCTTCCGGTACTTCGGGTCGAGCGCGTCGATCATCCCGTCGCCGAGAAAATTCAGGCCCATCACGGCCAGCATGATGGCCGCGCCGGGGAAGATCGTCAGATGATTCGCTTCGCCGACGTAGGGGCGGCCGTAGGCGAGCATCCCACCCCACGACGGCGTCGGCGGCTGCACGCCCAGGCCGAGGAACGACAGCGCGGCCTCGGAGAGAATCGCGCCGGCCAGGCCGAGCGTGGCCATCACGATCACCGGGTTCATCACGTTCGGCAGCACGTGCAGCGCGATCACGCGCGGCGACTTCGCTCCCAGCGCCTTCGCCGCCGTCACGTACTCCATCTCCCGGACCTTCAGCACCTGCCCGCGCGTCAGGCGCGCGTAGCCGACCCAGCCGATGATGGCCAGGGCGAAGATCACGTTGTTGATGCTCGGCCCGAGCACGGCCACGAGGGCGATGGCCAGCAGGATGCCCGGAAAGGCCAGGAGGATGTCGGTGACGCGCATGATGATCGTGTCGACCAGGCCGCCGAAGTAGCCGCTGATCGCGCCGAGGAGGACGCCGGTGAACGAGGCCAGGATCACCACGCTGAAGCCGACGCGCAGCGACACCCGCGCCCCCCACAGGATCCGCGACAGGACGTCGCGTCCGAGCTCGTCGAGCCCCAGCGGATGCGCGTGCGAGGGCGCCTCGAGCCGCCGCGACGTGTCCTGCGCGTCCGGATCGTACGGCGCCACCAGCGGTGCCGCGATCGCGGCCGCGACGAGCGCCACCGTCACGATCAGGCCCATGGTGAAGGCGAAGTTGCGCAGGAGCTGCTTGAAGCGCTTCATTCCAGCTTGATCCTCGGGTCGACCACGCCGTACAGCAGGTCGCTGGCGAAGTTGACGGCGATGTACGTCAGCGCGATCACCAGGATCGACGCCTGCACCTGCGGGTAATCGCGCTTCAGGATCGAGTCGTACAGCAGCCGTCCCAGTCCCGGCCACGAGAAAATCTGTTCGGTGATGATCGCGCCCGTCAGCAGCGATCCGAATTGCAGCGCCAGCACCGTGATCACCGGAATCAGGGCGTTTTTCATGGCGTGGCGGAAGATCACCTTCATCCGCGTCACCCCCTTCGCCACCGCCGTCGTGACGTAGAGCTGCGTCAGCTCCTCGGCCAGGCTCACGCGGATCATGCGCGTCAGGATCGCCGCCAGCGCCAGCCCCATCGTCAGCGCCGGCAGGACCAGCGACCTCAGCCCCTCGTCGCGTCCGGAGACGGGGAACCACGGATGATTGATGGCGAAGGCCATGATCAGCAGCGGACCGAACCAGAAGCTCGGCATCGACACGCCGATGAGGGCGAAGAAGCGGGCCACGTTGTCGATCCAGGAGTTGCGGTAGATCGCCGAGATGATGCCGAGCGGAAACGCGACGAGAAGGGCGATGACCATCGCCCCGAACGCGAGCTCGATCGTGGCCGGATAGCGCTGCCGGATCTGCACCGACACGCTCTCGTTCGTCTGGAACGAGCGGCCGAGGTCGCCATGGGCGATGGCGCGGAGGTAGTTGACGTACTGCGTGAACAGCGGCTGGTCGAGCCCGAGGGCGTGCCGCACCTGGCGCACGTCCTCGGCGCGCGCGTTCTCGCCGGCGATCTGCACGGCGGGATCGCCCGGGACGAGGTGGATCAGCGAGAAAACGAGCGTAAGGATCCCGAAGGTGATCGGAACCATCTGCGCCAGCCGTCGGATGATGTACTGCGTCACGTTTCTGACTTTACCCCGCGCGAAGACGCGGGGTCAGGGGAGCACCGGCGAGTTCCATGCCACAAAGCTCGATTCGCCTAAGAGAACTTCCACCCTCGCACCCTTAGAACCGGCGCGATCGTTCCCCCGAAGGCGTTGTACCACGCCCCGACGCGGCGGCGCTCGCGCGCGAGGCCGTCGATCGCCGAGAACGCTTCGACCATCGACTGCGTCCAGCGTAGGTTCGGCAGGCGCGCCGCCACCTCGCCGTCGCGGATGAGGAACGTGCCGTCGCGCGTGGTGCCGGTCATCAGCGCCGTCTTCGGCTCGAGCAGGCCGTTGACGTAGTTGAAGCGCGTCACCCAGATGCCGAGCTTCGTCGAGCGGAGCAGCTCCTCACGCGTGGCCTCGCCGCCGGCGACGGAGGCGTGGAAGACCGTGCCGTGCTCGCCGCCGCCGAGGCTCCAGCCGTTCGCCGTGGGCGGGAGGTGGAGGCGGTCGGCGTAGATCTTGTCGACGACGGGCGTGCGCACGACGCCGTTCTCGATCATGGCCACGCGGCGCTTCGGCATTCCTTCGAGGTCGAAAGGGAAGGGGAGGAGCTCGGGATCGATGGCGTCGTCGGCGATGGTGAGGTTAGCGCCGAGGAGCTGCTTGCCGAGGTTGTCGACGAAGAACGAGGAGCCGTCCTCGAACGACTGCCCGCTGAAGGTGATCATGTTCATCCACTCCAGCACCTCGGCGATGGCCGCGGGCTCGAGGATGACGTCGTACGCGCCGGGCTCGAGCGACTCGAGGCGATCGCCGCAGAGCGTCGCCTTCGTCGTCGCTTCCTCGCCGAGGGCGATGACGTCGACGTCGCCGCGGTCGATGGCGGTGGCGAAGCCGGAGGCCTCGCCGCGGAGGGCGATGACGCTGGCGTCGCACGACGTGAATGTGGTGAAGCGGCGCACGCCGTGCGTGTTCGCGCAAGCGAGCGACGACGCCCCGGTGGCGTACGAGCCGGCGAAGAGGACGCCGTGCTCGCGGCCGCGGTCGAACATCGTGCGCAGCGCCCGCGCCTTCTCCGCCGGCGCGATCGACGCGGCGCGCTCGTCGAAGGTGCGCACGTCCGGCAGCGGCTCGTTGTCGCGATAGAGGCCGGCGAAGCCCGGCACGGGGCCGGAGTGCCTGGCCGCCTCGCGCGCCAGCCCGGCCGTGCGCGCGAGCTCGTCGTCATCGAAGGAGGTCGTGGCGGCGGTGCCGATCGCGCCGTTCACGACGACGCGCAGCTTCAGCCAGGCGCTGACCTCCGACATGTTCTGGTGCACGCCCGAGTTCGCGAAGCGGCTGATGTTGTGGTCGGTCGACGCGAAAACGGCATCGGCCTCGGTCGCGGAGGCGAGGTCGAGGATGCGATCGAGAATGTCGTAGCTTTCGCGTTCGCCGCGCATCGTCGTGGTTAAACCAGAAACCAGAAACCAGAAACCAGAACCCTGTCCGGCAACCGCTTCTGGTTTCTGGTTTCTGGTTTCTGGTTTTTTCACATCCCATCTCCACGCCGCGGAATCTCGCGACGGGCGCGCCATGGGCGACCCTCATCGTCTGCATCGGGTCCCCCTTCCCGCAGTTCGGCAGTCCCCAGATCCGCCAGCTGGCGCGGTCGCCGACGGCGTCGCAGGAGCGCCAGAACTCCGGCGTGGTGCCGGTGTAGAGCGGATTCTTCAGCATCCGGCCGAGGCGGCCGTTCTCGATTTCCCACGCCACCTCGCAGCCGAACTGGAAATTGAGGCGGAGGTCGTCGATCGACCACGACTTGTTCGTGTCGACGAAGATCCCGCGCTTCGTCCCGGCGATCAGCTCGGCGAGCGGCGTCAGGCCCGGCTCGAGGTTGATGTTCGTCATGCGGATGATCGGGATGCGCGCCGCGCTCTCCGCGCGCACCGTGCCGTTCGATTTGCGGCCGATGAACGGCGCCGTGTCGCGGCCCGTCAGGTAGTCGACGAAGAGCCCGTTCTCGATGAGGTGGAAGCGCTGCGCGGGAACGCCGTCGTCGTCGAAGGCGAACGAGCCGATCGCGCCCGGCACCGTGGCGTCGGCGACGATGTTCACGAGCTCGCTGCCGTAGCGGAACTTGCCGAGCATGTCCGGCTGCAGGAACGAGCCGCCGGCGAGCGAGATCTCCAGCCCCATGGCCCGATCGAGCTCGGTCGGATGCCCGCCCGACTCGTGCACCTGCAACGCCAGCTGCGACGAGCCGACGACGAGGTCGAAGCGGCCTGCAGGCGCTTTCGGCGCGGCGAGCAAGGCCAGGACTTCGTCGCGCACGCGCGGCGCGCTGCCGGGGAGGTCGAGCGCTTCGATGATTTCCCAGCCGCCGGCCTGGTAGTCGCCGCCGAATGGGTTCGGGTACGTGCGCCGCTGGTATTCGCCGTCGTCGATGGCCACGGCTTCGATGCCGCCGCCGACCTCGGTCGTGGTCTGCTCGAGGTAGCTGCCGATCGTCGAGGCGAACGTTTTCTCCTGTCGATAGGCGGAGAGGTCGCCGGAGACCTGATGCACGCGCGGGTCGCTGCGCATCGGCTCGGTCGCGGCGAGGAGGTGGTCGACTTTGCGGTCGAGTGGGATCGACCACGGATCGACGTCGTAGCGCGACGCCCACGTCTGCACGTAGGCATCGACGTCGCTCAGGACGACGGTCTGCGTCGTGGCGATGTGGCTGGCCGCGGCGACTTCGAGCGCCCGCCGCGCCGCCGCCCGAATCGACTCCTCGGCGACGTCGCTCGTGGCCGCGAAGCCCCAGCCGTTGCCGACGAGCACGCGCACGCCGGCGGCGCGGTCGACGGTCGAAGCGAGCGTGTCGACCTCGCCGTTGCGCACGCGCACGTGCTGCTCGGAGGTGACGGTGAGGCGGACGTCGGCATAGCGGAGGGCGGGCGCGCGCAGCGAGGCGAGAATGTCGTCGAGCAGCGCGCGCATCGGGCGCGGGATTATACCGAGGCGCCCGCCGTCCCCTCCGGATACAACTTGTACCCCTGCCGCACGCGCTCCGGCTGCAAGCGGTCGCCGAGGCGTGCGCTGAGGCGCGACTCGAAGCCCTTCACCCCGCTCTGGTCCGTGCCGGTGAGAATGCAGACGAACTCGCCGCCGCGGTTGTGGCAGACGATGTCCTCCTGCCGGCAGAGCTGCGCGAGCGATTGATTCAGCTCCGCGTTCTCCTCGTCGGCCTTGATCCAGTAGACCGCGAAGGGCTGATCGAACTTCGCCACCGTGTCGACGTTGCGGCGCAGGCGCTCGTCGAACTCCGGGTGGAACCTCACGTCGCTGCCGTTGGCCTCGATGATCGGACCCTTTCGCGACGACGGCGCGGTCTCGCCCTCGTTCATCAGCGAGGCCAGCTCCTCGGCGGTGACGTGGCCGATGCGGCTGTCGCGGAAGGTGAGGCGGCGCCCGCTGCGGCGGATCAGGGCGTCGACGCGCGCGCGCAGCTCCGCGGGCGTGAACGGCTGGGTGATGAAGTCGTCGGCGCCGGCGCGGAGGTAGAGCACCTTGTCGGCCTGGCGGTTCGCGGCCGGCGACAGGAACGCCAGCGACGACGTCGACTCGCGGGCCAGATCGAGAATCGCGCTGATCGCGCCGAGGCTGCGCGACGGGGTGATGAGGACGAGGCCGGGCTTTTCGCGCTTGGCGCGCTGCACGCCCTCCTTGAGGTCGGCCTCGGCGCGGACGTCGTAGTCGTTGCCGAGGGCCTCGGTCACGCGGATGACGATGTCGGGCGGCGCGCCGATGAGCAGCACCGAGCGCGTGGCCGTCCCTTCCCACGGCTGCGTGACGTCCGCGACCAGCGCGCCGTCGCTCTGGTAGTTGATCAGGCCGCGGCCGTTGAGGATGCGGTAGTTCGCGGCGAGGTTCGTGTGGTCGGCGTAGCGCAGCTTGGCCAGCCGCATCAGGCGGCCGTTCGTGGCCGGGTCGTGAGCGAGGTCGATGACGCCGAAGGCGTTGTGCTCGAGCTGGCGGATGATCGGGTTCAGCTCCGCGTCGTTCTCGTCGCCGGCAACGAGCAGCGTCGTCACCGGCAGATCCTCGAGGGCGTTGATCAGCGACTGCGTGATCGACAGCGCGAAGTGCGCCGAATACGACGTATTGATGAGCGTGTAGACCGGATCGATGACCAGGCGGCGCGCGCCCGCTTTCCGGATGTAGTCGGCGAGCTCTTCGACGATGGCCAGGATGTCCGCCGGGCTCTCGACGAGGTCGAAATAGCGCTGGCTCGGATTGAGGATGGCCAGCTGGCCGCGTTTGACCGCGGCCTCGATGGCGAAGCCGATGGCGTGGGCCTGGGCCACGATGTTCGCCGGCCTCTGGTCGGTGATGAGGATGCCCGGCTCCTGCAGCTCCAGACCGCGCGTCAGGTACTGGAGGCCGAGGATGGTCTTGCCGACGCCTGCGCCGCCTTTGACGACGTAAACCTTATGCGGCAGCAGGCCGCCGGCGCCGTAGTCGAGAAGGTCGATGCCGCTGATGATGCGCTCGGCAGTGGGCTGCTTGGACGTGCCGGCGATTTCCTGAACCGGCGGCTGAAGGGGGAGGGGCTTGTCGGTCTTTTCCGACGATGTGTTCATAGGGTCCTCTGCTCTCAATGAAGTTCCGGGAGCCCGGTGTAAGCAATGAACATTCCAGAGCTATTGACCGGCGATACGGATGGCGTCGGGCGTGGAGATCTGTTTTTCGCTGCGGAAGATGTTCGCCTCGAGATTGCGCAGCGCCGAATAATCGTCGTTGGGGACGCGCACGGCTTCGCCGGGCTCGGCCAGCCGCCGGACCTCGAAAACCTCGGTCAACGGCTTGAGGGAGACGTGGCGAACGTTCTTCGCGTTCACGTCGTGGAAGAGCCGATAGAGCGTCAGCATCTGGCCCGTGGTGATGTTCGTCTCGGTGTGGCCCGACAAGGTGCCGACCGCCCGGAGGATGGTCAACGCATTCTGCGCGCTCAGGCGCTGCATTTTTTCGCGCAGCGCGCTGACGACCTGCTGCTGCCGCAGCTCGCGCGCGAAATTGTCGCCCTCGGGACCGACGATGTAGCGGTAGCGGGCATAGGCGAGGGCGCGTTTGCCGTCGAGATGATGCCAGCCGCGCGAGAAACCGTCGTGGAAGAGGAAATCGTAAAAGCCGCGCTCGCAGTAGACGTCGACGCCGCCGACGTCGTCGATCAGCGTCTCGAACGCGGCGAAGTCGACGCGCACGAACGCGTGCACCGGCTGCGCGAAAACGCGCGCGATCGTGTCGCATAGGAGACCGGGCCCGGCGCCGGGATAGCCGCTGTGATTGCCGACCTCGTGCGTGTAATTGATGCGGTGCGAGCCATAAGGGCCGATGCGTACCCAGAGATCGCGGGGAACGGAGACGACGGCGATTTGTTTCGTCGACGGCTTGAGCGACACGAGGAGGATCGAGTCGGCGAGCTCGTCGTGGCTCGGATGATTCTCGCCGCCGATGCCGAAGACCACGACGTTGACGCGGTCTTGGCGCAGGCCGGCCTCGACCGAGTTCGGCACTTCCTTGTACGCCTTGGAATTGCTCGTATAAAGGGCGATCGCGGCGAGAACGACGAGCACGCCGAAAAGGACGAACAGTCCGATCTCCACGGCCGACTGCGTGCGCGTCGCTTTCGGGCCGCTTTTCTCCGCGCGGCGCGCGCCGCCCGTTCCGTCGGGATTCCATTTGGTGAAGCGGGTGGGCTGAAATGGGTCGGGCATTGTCTGCATTCGAGGTGCCACGGGCGATGGCAAAGGGATTGAAACTCCGCCGGGCCATGACGGTTCGACGCCTCTTTCTTGTCGCGGTGCTTCTTGCGTCCATCGCGCGCGCGGACTGGCGCAGCGTCGCGCCCGGCGTCGACTACCAGGAGTTCCGCGGCGATAACTACGACATCTACGTTACGCGCATCAACGTCGCCAGCGACCAGATCCGCGTCGTCGTCTCCCAGGAGAGTGACAAAGGGCTCAAAGTCAGCGACTATGCGAAACGAGTGAACGCCATCGCCGCCGTCAACGGCGACTATTTCGACGACCACTTCAACCCCGTCGGCTTCACTATCGGTCCGTGCGGTCCGTGGACGGGCACGAAGGACATGAAGCGCGAGATCGTCCTGCAGATCGCCAATCAGCGGGGCGTTCTGCGCCGGCGCGCCGAGCTCGGCGATGAGCCGGCCGCCGAGCCGGTCGACGCGGCCATCTCCGGCTGGCCGTTCATTGTGGCCGAATGCAAGGCCCTCGGTCCGAGCGAGCTCCCCGGCAGCGACGCCTTCACCCGCGCTCCCCATCCGCGCACGGCCATCGGCGTCTCCAATGACGGGACGCTGCTCTATTTCGTCGTGGCCGACGGCCGGCGCACCGGCGTTCCCGGCCTGACCCTGGCGGAATTGGCGGCCTTCATGGCCGGCAAGCTCAACGTCTGCTCGGCAATGAACGTCGACGGCGGCGGCTCCGCGGCCATGTGGGTCGGCGACCACATCGTCAATCGGCCCAGCGACGGCGTCGAGCGCGGCGTCGGCGACCACATCGCCGTCATTTTCCGCCGCGATTACAACGGCTGCGCGCCGGCACCGCAACAGAAGACGTCGTCAGCAGTACAGCGCTGAGCTGGAATACCTGTTGCACAGCGGCGAAGACGCGGTAGCAGTAAGCAGTTCTCACTACAAAATTCACGCTGTCTCACGGAAGGGTCGCCATGAGGCCACTCAACGCTGCTGTCGCCGCCATCGTTCTCTGTGCGGCAAGCGTCCTTGCACAAACCACCAATCAACTCGATCTGGCCCGCCAGTACATGCAAAGCGGGCGCTATTACGAGGCCCAGAAAATCGCCGAGCAGGCGTTGGCCGCCGATCCCAATGACGCGGCCGCCAAAACCATTCGCGACGATGCCGCGCGGCAGCTGAAAGCGCTCAATGACCGGAAGGTCGCGGATGCGCAGGCCCAGGCGAAATCGGGCCGCGATGCCGACCGCCTCGCCCTCGCCGACGCCTACTTCGACGCCGGCAGCTACGGGGCCGCCGCCGACATTTACGCGAACATGCCCGCCTCGCTGATGACGCGCGACGAGCGCCTGCGCGATGCCCGAGCCCTGGCCTGGTCGGGGCAGCTCGATCCCTCCGAGCGCCTCTATGCGCAGCTCCTCAAAGAGCAGCCCGACCCGGCCGTGCAGCTCGAATACGGACGCGTGCTGTCGTGGATGGGCGCGTCGCACGCGGCCGTCGACCGCCTCGCGGACGTGTACAACAGCACGCACAGCGAGGACGCCGCCATCGCCCTGGCGAACGCCAAGGCCTGGAGCGGCGATCGCGAGGGCGCCATCCGCCTGCTCAATGATTTCCTGCAGACGAATCCGGATTCCCCGCAGGCCCGGCAGCTCTCCGCACAGCTCGCCTCGTCGCCCGATCTCCGCCTGGAGCGCGTCAATAAGGCCATCGCCCTGCAGCCGTACAACCTGGCTTTGCAGGTCGAGAAAGCGCGCTTGCAGTACGAGGCCGGCCGCTATGCCGCAGCGCTCGACACGATCCGCTTCGTCCGCGACCACACGTCGCAGAAAATCGAAGGGCTCGACGAGCTGGAGCGCTCGGCACAAGAGAAGCGAAACGCCGAAATCGCGCAGCTCGAGCAGCGGCGCAAGGCCCTCGACGCGCAGGCCTCGATGGCCTCCTCGGCGCGGAATCCCGACGAGATCCTCTCCCTCGCCAAGGCCTACACGGCCGTCGAGGACTACAACACCGCCATCAAGCTCTATGACCGCTATCTCCGCCTGCGTCCGAACGACACCGACGCGCGCATTCAATACGCGCGCGTCCTGAGCTGGGACCGGCGCTGGGTCGATTCGGAACGGCAGTACGAGCGGCTGCTGCAGCAGTATCCCGACCGGGCCGACCTGCGCTTCGAATACGGCCAGGTGCAGTCGTACGACGCCGACTTCGGCAACGCCATGCACACGTTCCGGGCGGTCACGAATCTCTCCGGCAATCCGCGCGCCGAGCTCTATCAGGACGTCCCGCCGCAGGCGTATTACAACATCGGACAGATTTACCGCTGGTACGGCTGGAACGACCACGCCGTAGCCGCGCAGAACCAGGCCCTCGCCCTCGACGCCGGATACATGCCGGCGCGGCAGGAGCTCGATTTATCGCGGCATTTGCGCCCGAGTTCCGACGCCGAGGGCCGGTATACGTACGCGACCGATTCCGACGATTTCACGTTCAAGCGGATGGATCTGACCGCCGAGAAATGGACCAGCCAGACCACCGCCTTCGACCTCGCCGTCGGCCGCCACGAATTCGACCACTTCGGCGACAGCGTCTATGCGAACGTCTTCAGCGGCGGCGCAACGTACCGCTGGAATGACCGCTCCCTCGTCCGCGGCCGCCTCGGCGCGAATTTCTACGACAACGGCCTCGGCACGCGCCCGTTCTTCGGCGTCGGCGCGGAGTGGCTGCCGAACCTGCAAAGCCGGGCCGCCCTCGATTTCAATCATTACGACCTCGTCTACGACGTTTTCACGTTGTCGTCGTTGGCGCTTCCGGCGGGCGGCTCCCAATTGAGCCTCCACGATCCGATCTCCATCAATGACACCCGCGCTCATTACGACTACAGCAGCGGCGGATTCTTGGCCTGGCTCGGCGACGCCTCGTACGGCTTCATCTCCGACAGCAACCGCCGCGCGGCCGCGCACGGGCTCGTCTCCTTCCGCGTCCTGAAGTCGCCGTTCCTGGCCTTCAAAGTCGACGGCCGCTATCTGCGCTACGACTTCCGCACGAACCGCTATTGGTCGCCGAACGATTACCGCTCGCTCGCCGGCGTCGTGCAGGTCGGCCAAAACCTCCGCAACCGCCTCATCTGGAATGTCGAAGTGAAAGCCGGACGGGCGTACGAGAGCTCGTTCTCGTCCGATTTGCGCGCGTATGAGGGCACGGTCTCCGTGCCGGTCGGCAATCTTTTCGACGTCGTCGGCAATTATGGCTACGGCAAGAGCGGGCGGCTGCAGTCGCTGTCGCCGTTCAACGCTTCCGCCGCCGATTTCGTGAATTACTGGCAACGCCACTGGTACGTCGGCGTTCGCGTCAACCGGCTCTTCGGACGCGGCGAGCGCACGCCCCGCAATCCCTATTACTACGACAGCCAGCCGCTCGCCGGCTCGCCCGTCATTCCTCCGCTCGGGGAGACCCACTAATGGAACCGAAAAAGCCCTTACGGCCGATCACGCAACTCGTCATTTCCGTGGCCATCATCGCTCTGGCGGTGACGGCGACGGTCTTCCTCTTCAAATACCCGCAGAAGCTCGGGCCGATTTTCATGACGGCCCTGGTCATCACCCTCGCCTCGTTCCTGCTGCTGCTCGTGCTGCGGCATTTCATCCTGACCTGGTTCAGCTACCTGCACCAGCGCGAGCTGGCCCAGGAGCCGGTACAGGACAGATATCCCTTCGTCTCCATCATCGTGCCGGCCTTCAATGAAGCGGAGGTCATCCAGGCATCGCTGTCGTCGCTGCTGGAGCTGCGGTATCCCTATTACGACATCATCGCCGTCGACGACGGCTCCACGGACGACACGTACGACAAGATGCGCGAATTCGAGGGCAACCATTACGGCGTTCGCGTCTCCGTCTTCCGCAAAGAAAACAGCGGCAAGGCCGACACGCTGAACTACGGCATCCGCCACTCGAAGGCGCCCATCATCGTCTGTATGGACAGCGACTCGCGCCTGACCGCCGAGGCCCTGCGGTACGCCGTGCGCCACTTCAATGACCCGCACGTCGGCGCCGTGGCCGGCAACGTCAAGGTGATCAATCGCCACAATATCTGGACGAAGCTGCAGGCCCTCGAGTACATCGAGGGGTTGAACATCGTCCGCAAGGCTCAGGCGTTCTGGCGCAGCGTCAACGTCATTCCCGGGCCGATCGGCATTTTCCGCCGGGCGGCCATCGAAGCGACGGGCGGCTACGACAGCGATACGTTCGCCGAGGATTTCGACATGACCGTGAAAATCCTCGCCGACGGGTGGAAGATCCATTATGAGCCGAAGGCCGTTGCGTACACCGAGGCGCCGGAGGAGCTGCTCGACATCATCAAACAGCGGTATCGCTGGAGCCGCGGCATCCTGCAGGCATTGCGCAAGCAGAAACACCTGCTGACGCGGACGAACGTCAACATCACCACGCCGCTGTCATTGTGGTACATGATTTTCGAAGGGCTCGTGTGGCCGGCGATGAACATCTTCGCGAACGTGTTCTTCGTCTGGATCGCCCTCATTTACGGCATGACCAAGCTGCTGGTCATGTGGTGGATCCTGCTCACCGTCCTCGACCTCCTCATCGCCGTGCACGCCATTCTGATGGAGCGCGAGGACATGGGGCTGGCCATTTACGCCGTCTTTTACCGTTTCTTCTACATCCTCATCATCGACGTGACGAAAGTCTTCGCCACGCTGGAAGAGCTGGTCGGCCTCGACATGTCGTGGGGGAAGCTCGCTCGCAAAGGTCGCATCTAAAGGGAAAAGGTCATGAAATTCGATTGGGTCAATCTCCTGGCAACCGTCATCTTCGTTTCCATTGTGGTCACGCTCATCC
>JBKOUP010000442.1:0-6939 GCA_046723495.1 Acidobacteriota bacterium | reverse complement strand
GACAGGGGCGGGGCGGCCGTTGCAGCGAGTTGACCGTTCGTTTTGCGCTCCTCGCCGACCGCGGCACCGCCCTCTTCGGCAGCTCCGACGGCGTCGACGGCAACAGCGGCGTGGCCGGCTGGCTCGTGACCCTGCCGAGGGAGTTCGACCGGGAAGCGGCCCGCCGGGAGCTCGAAAACTCCAACTCCGCGGCCGCCGCCTCCTCCCTCGCCGAACCGATTATGATTCCCTCCGCCGGCAATAACCTCCGCGACCTCTACCTTTTGGCTCGCGGCTAGCACGTCTGGCGCTCGCATCTGGAATGACGACGGAGCCGACGGTTCACCACGACCATCATCGCTCTGCGAGGGAGCGTCAGCGGCGAGGGCCGATGTGGGGCTGCCTGCGCACCATCATCCTCGGCGCGCTCGCCCTGGCCCTCCTCCTTTTCATCGTCATCGGCGGCGGCTGGTGGTACCTCGGCACGAGCAGCTTCTCCGACCTCGTACGCCTCCGCGTCCAGAAAACCCTCGAGGCCCGCCTCGGCCGCGCCGTCACCATTCGCGACGTCGACATCATCCGCGGACGGCAGTCGCAGATCATCCTCAAAGACCTTACCGTCGCCAACGCCCCCGGCGCGACGAAGCCGTACTTCGCCACCGCCAGGCAGCTCGTCATCACCGGCGGCATCGACTCCTTCTGGGGGCGGCGCATCCTCGTCGGCCGCGTCGACATCGTCGACCCTCGCATCAACTTCGAGGTCTTCCCCGCCGGCGCGCCGCTCGTGCACAACTTCCCGCACTGGCAATCGGGGCCGCCGAGCCGCTACGAGATCTACCACCTCGACATCGGCACGATGTACGTGCGCAACGGCACCTTCGAGTTCAACGACCGCCGCCACGACGTCGGCGCCATCGCCGCCGCCATCGACTCCACGATCAAGGTCACGTCGAAGGAAGACCTCTACGCCGGCACGCTCAACAGCCCGCAGCTGACCGTGCGCATCCAGGACTACGTCCCGTTCAACACCGCCATGCGCGGCGAGTTCCGCTACTCGCCGAACGTTCTCGACCTGCGCAGCGTCGCTCTCGACGGCGGCAAGGACATGAAAGTCTTCCTGCAGGGCCGCGTCGCGCCGCTGGCCGACGCCGTCTACAACCTGCGCGTGCAGTCGAACGTCGGCCTCAATCGCGTGCGCGAGATCTTCCGCGTGCAGAAAGTCCTCGACGGCCCGTTCATCATGGACGCGAAGCTCGCCGGACGCGCCGGCACCTTCCGTCTCGCCGGCGGCTGGATCTCGCCGAAGATCGACGCCGATGTCTACACCCTCACGAACGCGCGCGGCCAGCTCGACATGACCGACCAGCGCGTCGCCGTCGACGTCGAGCGCGCCCAGTACGCCGGCGGCACGCTCGCCGCGCACTACGTCCTGCCGCAGTACGCCGAGCCGTATCCGATGTCCGTCGACCTCCGCTACAACGGCGTCGACATCGAGAAGCTCTTCCGCGACTGGAGCGTGCCGAGTCCCGGCCTGCAGTCCGCCGCCACCGGCCGCCTCGTCTACCACTGGAACAAGGACAAGCTCCTCGCCGGCGCCGGCGAAGGGAACGCCGCGCTGGCCGGAGCGGCGCGCGGCAGCGTCGACTACGCGCTCGACAACGGCGTCGTCGCCTTCAAGAAGTTGGAGCTCGACACCGCCGCCTCGCACATCGCCCTGACCGGCAAGCTGCGCATCAGCGACGCCTGGGCCGACTGGCTCCTCAAGATCCACTCGAACGACTTCGCCGATCTCGATCGCATCGGCTACAACTTCGCGCACTCCGCCGGCAAGAAGACGTACAACCTCCTCGGACTCGGCGGCGCGGGCGACATCAGCGGCAGCCTGCAGGGCAAGCTGAAGGCGCCGAGCGTCGTCGCTCACGTCGCCGCCGCCGGCGCGAAGTACAACAACGTCCTCCTCGGCGACGCCGACATCGACCTCAAATACGACGGCGCCAAGAGCGTCATGACCTTCGAGAAAGCCAACTTCCGCGAAGGCAACGCACGCATGTCGATGACCGGCACCGTCGAGTTCCCCGACAAAGGTCCGTCGCCGCGCTTCGACCTGGCCATCGACGCCACGAACTTCCCGCTCGACCGCGCCGTCGCCGTGGCCACGCTCAAGCTCAAAGTCTCCGGCACCGGCACCGGGCGGCTCATCGTCACCGGCACGCCCGACGCCGGCAAAGCGACGTTCGTGAACATGCTCGTCCGGCAGCCGAAGGGCGAGCTCCATCTCAACGGCGTCGTGGCCTGGCTGCCGGGCAAAGGGAATTCGTCGTACGACCTCGACATTCGCGCGGCGAACTTCCCCGTCGCCCAGATCGTGACGTTCCTCGACCTCGGCTCGCTGCCGATCAAGGGCGAGCTCACCGGCACGCTGCACATCAGCGGGCCGAAGAACAAACTGAACGGTGCCGGCAACGTCACCGTGCGCAACGGCGAGATCTACGGCGAGCCCGTCACCGAGGCGCGGGCGAACATCGCGTTCACCGCGGGGACGCTCAAGGCCACGAACGTCAGCGTCACCGCGCCGGCCGGCACCGTCACCGGCGAGGGCGAGATCAACTTCGAGACGAACCAGTACGAGTACACGATCAAGTCGTCGTCGCTCGACCTCTCCAAAGTCGCGGCCCTGAAATCGCTGGCCGGGATGTTCGGCGGCAACGTCACCATCGAGTCGACCGGCGCGGGCACGCTCGAGCAGCCGGAGCTCGTGCTCAACGCCACGATGACGAACGCGCAGGTCAAGGGCCTCAACCTTCCGCCGAACGCGCCGCCGCCGACGCTCTACGTGGCCATCCGCAACGGCCAGCTCGTCGTGCGCGCCAACGTCGCCGGCATCATCACCGCCGAGGGCAACGGCACCGTGGCGGCGGACGGAACGCTGTCGGGGCTCGTGCGCATCCGCGTTCCCGACCTGGCCAAGGCGCTGGCGCTCTCGCCGAGCCTGGCCTCGTTGCCCGCCAGCGGCACGATCGTCGCCGACGTCAACCTCGGCGGGAAGATGACCCCGCTCGAAGCGCTGCGACTCGACCTCACCTTCCCCACCTTCGACGTCAAAGTCTCCGAGCACGACTTCGTCCCGGCCGCGCCGCTGCACATCTCGATGCACGACGGGCGCATCGTCTTCGACTCGTTCAACCTCGGCCTCAAAGACGCCGGCTCGACGCTGGCCGTCACCGGCTACGCCAACATCGCCGGCACCAAGCGCGTCGACGTCAACGTCCGCGGCGAGCTCGAGGCCGCGCTGCTGCAGATCGTCGTCCCCGGCCTGCGCGCCGACGGCCACATCATCGTGTCCGGCGGCGTGACCGGCACGATGGCCGACCCGCGTATCACCGGCACGGCCGAGCTGCGCGACGCCCAATTCCGCTTCCCCGGATTCCCGCAGCTCATCGACCACGTCAACGGCACGCTCGTCTTCCGCGGCGACCGCCTCGAGATCGACTCCATCCACGCGAACCTCGGCGGCGGCACGATCGTCCTCGGCGGCACGGTCGCCCTCAACGGCCTGGCGCCGAAGTCCGCGCGCATCGTCGTGCAGGGCAACGACGTCGCCATCCGTTACTTCGAAGGCCTCACCGTCGAGGGCAACTTCAACCTCGTCCTCAGCGGCGACGCCGACCGCATGCGCCTGCAGGGCGAGGTCATCGTCACGCGCGCCCTCTACTTCCGCGACACCGACATCGGCAACGCGCTTCTCGGCGCCGTCTTGGCGCGCAAGGGGCCGACGCCGATCGTGGCCGCGTCGTGGCAGGACAAGGTCTCGCTCGACGTCCACCTCGTCTCGAACGGCACCCTGGCCGTGCGCAACAACATCGCCGACATCACCGGCAGCGGCGACGTCAACGTCACCGGCACGCTGGCCAACCCCGCCGTGGTCGGCCTGGTCACGCTCGACGAAGGCGGCCGCGTGCGCTTCCAGAACATCGACTACCACCTCGTGCGCGGCTCGATCAATTTCCAGAATCCGTTCCGCATCGATCCCTACTTCGACATCACCATGGAGGCGCGCGTCAGCGGCGGGCTCTCCGAGATCGAGTCCGGACCGATCGACGTCACGTTGAACATCACCGGGACGCTCGACCGCATCACGCCGACGATCACCAGCGATCCGCCCGCCAGCGACATCACGCTCTTCTCCCTCCTCGGCGCCGGCGCGCTCACGCGGCAGAACACCTCGCAGGCCGCGCCCGACGTCCGCACCGCCGGCGGCTCGCTGCTGCTGCAGTCGCTCAGCCGCCTCCTCGGCTCGCGCGTGCTGCCGTTCGCCGACTCCTTCACCTACGACCCCGGCCTCGTCGAGACGACCGCGGAGCCCGGCCCGAAAGTCTCGTTCGAAAAACGGATCTCGAACGACATGCGCGTCTTCGTCGTCTATGCGACGCAGAGCCACAAGAAGAGCGTCGTGCTGGAGTGGCAGGTCAATCCCGACTGGGTGCTGCAGGGGACGCGCGACGAGTTCTCGAGCGAGTACCGCCTCGAGGCCCGCTTCCGCCGCCGCTACGAAGGGCATTGGGCGTGGGGAACGTACGGGCGGAACCCATTCAGCATTGTCACTTCGAGCGTGAGCGAGGGGCCCGGGCCGGCGGTCGTCGCGCCGCTTCCGCCCCCAGGTCCCTCACTCCCGCCCGGGACGACACCGGTTCAGACCATCACCTTCCAATCCGACGCCGGCTTCGACACCTCCGTGCTCAAGCAGTACGTCGCCATCAAGACGGGCCAGCCGCTGTCGCTGCGCGACGTGCAGAGCTCGATCAAGGGCCTCTTCGCCACCGGCGACTTCCGCGACATCCACGTCGAGCAAAGCGGCGGCACCGTCACGTTCATCCTCTCCATCAACTACCGCATCGCCGACGTCCGCTTCGACGGCATCGGCGGCAACGCCGACCGCGACCGCGCCACGCAGCAGCTCACCATGCACAGCGGCGACGTCCTCTCCCTCAACGCCGTCGACCACAGCGCCACCGCCGTGCAGGACTACCTCACGCGCAGCGGCTACCTCGAAGCCACCGTCGATCCGGAGACGACGTTCGACCGTCCCACCAGCCGCGTCTTCGTCATCTTCCACGTCGACCGCGGCCAGCGCGCGCGTGTCGGCACGGTCGCGATCAGCGGCAACACCGCGCCGTTCACGACGCAGGCGCTGATCGGCCAGATGAAGCGCGGCCCGGGCCAGACCTTCGAGACCGCCCTCGCCCGCAGCGACGCCGATCGCATGCGCAGCTTCCTCGTGCGCCAGGACTATCGCAAAGCCCAGGTGAAGTTCGATCGCTACACCTACGACAAGGCCACGAAGCAGGTCGCGCTCTTCTACACCGCGAACGCCGGGCCGATCGTGCACGTCGAGGTCACCGGCGTGACCAGGCGCTCGCTGCGCGGGCTGCTGCCGTTCAGCAGGAACCAGCCGTACAGCGAGGACATCATCGACAAGGCCGCGGACGACATCGTCAAGCACCTCCAGCAGCAGGGCTACATCAACGCCGCGGCCGACACCGAGGAGCACCTGACCGACAACGTCTGGACGACGACGTTCCACGTCAATCCGGGGCAGCGCTACGCGCTCGCCGCGGTCACGTTCACCGGCAACGCCAAGGTCTCGGACAAGACGCTCGCCGACGTCGTGCAGACCTCGACCAGCGGCGGCTTCCGCTCCTTCTTCGCCCACCTCTTCCGCCGCCCCACCGCGCCGACGCGCGCGCAGCTCAGCTCCGACCGCGACGCCGTCGAGTCGTACTACCGCCTGCAGGGCTTCTCCGACGTCAAAGTAGCGACGCCGGTCGTGACCACGAACAACGCCCGCGGCACGATGGCCATCGACTTCCCGATCGCCGAGGGACCGCAGACGATCGTCACCGCCGTCACCGTCGAAGGGGCCGAGCAGGTGCCGGCGAAGGACCTCCCGGCGCTGCTGCTGAAAGCCGGTCAGCCGCTGAACCCGCAGTCGGAGCGCGCCGACGTCATCGCCCTGCAGACGTTCTACGCCGACCGCGGCAACGCCGAGGTGCAGATCAAGCCGCGCGAGGAAGTGAGCGCGGACAAGACGCAGGCCAAGGTCGCGTATGTCATCGCCGAGGGACCGAAGATCACCGTCGATCAGGTCGTCGTCCGCGGCAACACCTACACGAAGACGAACGTCGTGCTGCGCCAGGCCGACATTGCCAAGAGCGATCCGTTCAGCTACACCTCGATCCTCGAAGCGCAGCGGAACCTCTACCGCCTCGGCATCTTCCAGCGCGTCGACATCCAGCCCGAGCAGGCCGGCACCGCGGTGTCGCAGCGCAACGTCGTCATCTCCGTGCAGGAGGGCAAAGACCTCACCGTGGCCGCCTCGGCCGGCGTGACTTCCGGCATCATCCGCAGCGACAACAAGTTCGCCTTCCTCGGCTCCGTCTCGATCGCCCAGCGCAATCTCTTCGGCACCGGACGCTACCTCGGCCTGGAGCTCCTCGGCGCCAGCGGCCTGGTGCGCAAGGAGGCCTTCCTCACCTATCGCGAACCGTTCCTCGGACCGTTCTCCACGCCGGTGACGTTCACGGCCTTCAACGTCGACACGCTGCGCCAGGGCGCGCATATCCGCCAGCGCGGCTTGTTCGTCGAGGCCACGAAAGTGGCGCGCTACCAGACGCGCTTCTCCATCCGCTACGACTACCGGATCTCGCAATGCGTCGTCGTCGACAAGAACGATCCGAACGACGTCTGCGCGCTCGTGGCCCAGGCCCGAGTCCCGGGACTCGACGCCACGATCACGAACATCAAGATCTCCAGCATCACGCCGACGTTTTTCTGGGATCGCCGCGACGACCTGCTCGACCCGCACCGCGGCTTCCTCACCAGCGCCTCGATCGAGTACGCCTTCCGCGCCTTCGCCGCCGACGCGCACCTGTCTCTTATACACATCTGACGCTGCCGACGAGT
>JBKOUP010000223.1:0-8739 GCA_046723495.1 Acidobacteriota bacterium | reverse complement strand
TTAAGTTAGTGCGTATGCGGGGCGCAGGTGGTTGTCTTGCCGAGGCGCGGGCATCCGCGAGAACACCATCTGCGCCCCGCCCCCTGCGCCCTGCGCCCTAAATCAAAATCAACTCCCCCGCGCTCACCGCCACCACTTCCGTGCCGTCGCGCAGCAGGGCGCGGCCATGCTCGTCGATGCCGCCCCACGTGCCGCTCACGGTGCGCTCGCCGATGGTGCAGGCGATGCGGTCGCCGGGCTTGTGCACGGCCAGGCTGCGCCACTCGTCGAGGACGCGCGCTCGCTCGAACGGACGCGACAGCCGCTCGTCGATGTGCTCGATGAAGGCCTCCGTTGCCGCGCCGATGCCGTGGAAGTTCCGCGGCGAGACTTCGCTGATCGACACGGAGTTCGGCCGCCCCTCCTCCTGCACCGGCTCGACGTTGATGCCGGTGCCGATGAGCAAGTGCGCGCGGTCGTCCTGCATGCGCGCCTCGATGAGGATGCCGGCGATCTTGCGCCCGCCGGCGAGGACGTCGTTCGGCCACTTGATGCGCGCGTCGATGGCGAAGACTTCGCGCAGGTACGAGGCCACGACGTTGGCGATCTCCAGCGGCACGACCGGCAGCTCCTCGGCCGTGACGGTCAGCAGCGTCGTCGCGTAGATGCCTTTCCCTGCCGGCGACGACCACTGCCGGGCGTTGCGCCCGCGCCCGGCGAACTGCTCGCCGGCGATGATCATGGCCTGGGGCATGGGGAGCTCGTTGTCGATGCACTCGTTGACGATGCGGCGGGCCACGAGGTTCGTGGAGGCCACGCGCTCGACGACGGCCAGCGACTCGATGCGCTTCAGCCTCCCGACGATGGTTCTCGTGTCGAGCTCGATCACGGCATCACTGATTCTGAAGCAGCTTCTCGATCCGCGCACGCAGCTCGGCCTGCCGGGCATGAGCCTGTTGCACGACCGCGGCCGGAGCGTTGCGCACGAACTGCTCGTTGGCCAGGCGGGCCTCGACGGAGGCGAGCTCGTTGCGGCTCTTCTCGATCTCGCGCTGCGTCCGCTCTTGCTGCTCCTTCGTCACCACCTTCGCCGGGAACTCGACGGCGATGTGGAAACCTTCGACGACGTCGTGCTGCGCCCCCTCCGGCGCCTCGGCGTTGACGACGACGGCGTCCAGGCGCGCCAGCTCGAGCAGCAGATATTCGTGATCGCGGAAGAAGGTGGCCTCGCGGTCGGAGCCGACGCGGATGTAGAGCTTGAAGCGGTCCTTGGGCGTGAAGCCGCGCTCCGCGCGGGCGTTGCGGACGGCCGTGATCATGGCCTGCACCGCGTCGACGAGGCGCTCGGCCTCGGAGTCTTCGAGGACTTCCTCGGCGATCGGATACGGCGCCACCATGATCGACGGCTCGACGCCTTCGAGCTTCTGCCAGATCTCCTCGGTGATGAAGGGCATGAACGGGTGAAGCAGGCGCAGCGAACGGTCGAGCACTTCCTGCAGGACGCGCACGGCGCGGCGGCGGTCGGCCTCGTCGCCATGGCGCCCGGCCAGCACGGGCTTGGCCATCTCGATGTACCAGTCACAGAGCTCGTGCCAGAAGAAGTGGTAAATGGCGTTCGAAGCCTCGTCGAAGCGGAAGACGGAGAGCGACTTGTTGACGTCGCGCGTGGTGGCGTTGATGCGCGAGAGGATCCAGCGCTCCACGGTCTTGAGCTCGTCGCGGTCGATCTGCCTGCCCTCGCGCAGCGGCGCGTCGATGTACGTGAGCGCGAAGCGCGCGGCGTTCCAGATCTTGTTCGCGAATGCGGAGTAGCCTTGCATGCGGCTCTTCGCCAGCGGGATGTCGCGATCCGAGGTCATGATGGCCAGGGTGAAGCGGACGGCGTCGGTGCCGAACTCCTCGATCACATCCAGCGGATCGATGACGTTCCCCTTCGTCTTCGACATCTTCTGCCCGTGCTCGTCGCGCACGAGACCGTGCAGGAACACGGTGTGGAACGGCGCGCGGCCGGTGAAGCGCAGGCCGAACATGATCATCCGCGCCACCCAGAAGAAGAGGATGTCGAAGCCGGTGATGAGGACGTCGGTCGGATAGAAGATGCGGTAGTCGGGCGTGTCGTCGGGCCAGCCCATGGTGGAGAACGGCCACAACCCCGAGGAGAACCAGGTGTCGAGGACGTCGGTCTCCTGCGTGATCTTCGCCAAGCCGCATTGCGGGCACGCCGTCACGTCGCTTTCGCTGACGGTCATGTGGCCGTTGTCGCAGTAGAAGGCCGGGATGCGGTGGCCCCACCAGAGCTGGCGCGAGATCGTCCAGTCGTGGATGTTCTCCATCCAGTTGAAGTAGGTCGACTCCCAGGCCTGGGGGATGATCTGGATCGTGCCGTCGCGCACGGCGTCGATGGCCGGCTTGGCCAGCGGCGCGATTTTCACGAACCATTGCCGCGAGACCATCGGCTCGATGACGGTGTCGCACTTGCCGTGGATGCCGACGGCGTGCGCGTAGTCCTTCACGTCGCGCAAGAGGCCGAGCTGCTCGAGCTGTTGGATGACTTTCTTGCGCGCCTCGAAGCGGTCGAGACCCGCGAAATCGGCGCCCGCCGCCGCGGTCATGCGGCCGCTTTCGTCGATGACCTGCAGCTCCGGCAGGCCGTTGCGCTTACCGGCCTCGTAGTCGTTGCGGTCGTGAGTCGGTGTGACTTTGACGACGCCGGTGCCGAACTCGGGATCGACGAGGATCGAATCGGCGACGATCGGAATCTCGCGGTTCGCGATCGGCAGCAGGGCCCGGCCGCCGATGAGGTTCCGGTAGCGCTCGTCGTCCGGATGCACGGCCAGGGCGGTGTCGCCGAGCATCGTCTCCGGCCGCGTCGTGGCCACGGTGAGCTTGCGGTCCGAGCCCGACACCGAATAGTCGATGTAGTAGAGCTTGGCGTTGCGGTCCTGGAACTCGATCTCGACGTCGGAGATGGCGGTCCGGCAGAAGGGGCACCAGTTGACCATGGCCAGATCGCGATAGATCAGGCCGTCCTCGTAGAGGCGGACGAAGACGTGGCGGACGGCGCGGGAGAGGCCCTCGTCGAGGGTGAAGCGCGTGCGGGTCCAGTCGCACGAGGCGCCGAGGCGCTTGAGCTGGTCGATGATCTGGTTGCCGTACGACTCTTTCCATTGCCAGACGCGCTCGACGTATTTCTCGCGGCCGAGGTCGTTACGGGTGAGGCCTTCCGTGGCCAGGTCGCGATCGACGACGATCTGGGTGGCGATGCCGGCGTGGTCGGTGCCGGGAAGCCAGAGGGTGTTGAAGCCGCTCATGCGCTTCCAACGCACGACGATGTCCTGCAGGGTGTTGACGAGGGCGTGGCCGATGTGCAGCCGGCCGGTGACGTTCGGCGGCGGGATGACGATGGAGAACTTCGGGCGCTCGGCGTCGAGCAGCGGCGTGAAGAACTCGCCGCGCTCCCATTGCTCGTAGAGCTTCTGCTCGAACTGGGCGGGCTCGTATCGTTTGGCTAACTCTTCCTTCATGGCGAAAGGCCGCGATTATAGGGGACAGGGCACGGGGCACAGGGCCGGAATGACATGCGGCTCGCGCTGTTTCTGCACGATCGTGATTCTCGGCATCGAAACCTCCTGCGACGAGACCTCGGTCGCGCTCCTCGGCGACGACGGCAGCGTGCGCGTGAACCTCATCGCCTCGCAGATCGAGCGGCACCAGCCCTTCGGCGGCGTCGTCCCCGAGATCGCCTCACGCGAGCATCTGCAGCACCTCTTTCCGCTCGTCCGCCGCGCGCTCGGCGACGCCGGCGCATCGTGGGACGACGTCGAGACGATCGCCGTGACGGCCGGCCCCGGCCTCATCGGCGCGCTGCTCGTCGGCGTCGCCGGCGCGCAGGGGATCAGCTACGGGCTCGGCATTCCGCTCATCGCCGTGAATCACCTCGAAGGGCACATCTTTTCGCCGTACCTGCAGCGCGAAGGGCCGGCCATTCCGTTGCCGGAGCGCTTCCTCTCCCTCGTGATCTCCGGCGGGCATTCTTCGATTTACGACGTGCGTGGTGGCCGGGAGGCGATGCTGAACCGCACGCGCGACGACGCCATCGGCGAGACGTTCGACAAAGTTGCGAAGTTCGTCGGGCTGCCCTATCCGGGTGGGCCGCAGATCGAGAAGCACGCCCGCCTCGGCACGGCCGACCCGAAGCGCTTTCCCTTTCCCGTCCCGCAATTCAAGGATCAGCGAGGGGACAGGGGACAGGGGACGGGGGACACGGCCGATTTCTCCTACAGCGGCATCAAGGCCGCGGCGATTCGCCTGGCGCGGCAGTACGGCGTGCGCGCGGAAGGCGAGGCGGCGCTGCTGGCCGACTTCTGCGCGACGTTTCAGGACGCGCTGTTCGCGCAGCTCTTCGACCGCCTGGACACGATCTGGTCGCGGTTCGACGCGCCGAGGCCGTCGGAGGTGGTGATCGCCGGCGGCGTGGCCGCGAACGGCGTTTTGCGCGAGCGCATCGCCGGTTGGGGCGCGCAGCGCGGCGTGACCATCCGCCTGCCGGAGAAGCGCTACTGCACCGACAACGCCGCCATGATCGCCTTCGCCGGCCTCCAGAAACGGGCCGAGGCCGCCGATCCGCGGCGGGTGACGGCGCGATCGCGGATCGCCTGAAACCTTTCCGGCGGTCGTTCGTCTGAATCGACGAAGAGACGTTTAAAGACCTTCTCCTACACCCTTTTTCGTCGACGCCCCGCCGCTGGCACCCGGCGGGGCGATTTTTTTTGCCGGCACGGCCGTCGACATCCGCCGCGCAGGCTCCTAGCATGAACCGGGTGAACATCGTCGTCGCTGGCGGCAGCGGCTTCATCGGCCAGGCGCTCGTGCGCGCGCTGCTGGAACGCGGCGAGGACGTGGCTGTCCTCTCGCGCGATCCAGCCAAAGTGCGGGACGGGCGGGGCGTGGGGTGGGGCGGCGCCGCCGAAACCGTGCGCGGCGCCGACGCCATCGTCAACCTGGCCGGCGAGAATGTCGGTGCGGGGCGCTGGACCGAGGCGCGGAAGCAGCGGATTCTGCAGAGCCGGGTCGAGACGACGCGGACGCTCGTCGAGGCGCTGCGCGCCGCGCCGGAGCGGAAGCGCGCGTTCATCAGCGCCTCGGCGGTCGGCTATTTCGGTTTGCGCGGAGACGAGATCCTCGACGAGAGCGCTCCCTCCGGCAGCGGTTTTCTCGCCGAGGTCGTGCGCCAGTGGGAGGCGGAGGCGCGGGAGGCGGACGCATTCGCGCGCGTGGTGATTTCGCGCTTCGGCGTCGTCTTGGGGCCGGGTGGGCCGCTGGCAAAGATGGCCCTGCCGTTCCGCTTCGGGGTGGGTGGGCGGGTGGGGAGCGGGACGCAGTGGATGTCGTGGATCGATCGCGACGACGTCGTGCGCCTCCTGCTGTGGGCGCTCGACAACGAGGCGGTGCGGGGGAGCTACAACGCCACGGCGCCGGAACCGGTCACGAACCGGGACTTCGCGCGCGCGCTCGGCCGGGCCTTGCACCGGCCGGCGATCATGCCGGCGCCGGCCTTCGCCCTACGGCTACTCTTCGGGCGCATGGCCGAGGAGATCCTGCTCGGCGGCCAGCGCGTCGTACCGGCGCGCGCGGCGCGCGAGGGGTTCGTCTTCGAGTATCCGAACCTCGATCGCGCGCTCGCGCACGCCCTGAAGAGTCGTTAGTTTCTCGAGGTCAACATCTGCCAATCCAGATCCCGTACGTAACCCGCTCTTTGTTCGCGCGGCGCACCATGAGTATCGAGAATCGTCTCCACCATGAGCTGAAACTTGCTCATGAGAGTCTTTTGGATGGGCTTCGGCAATGTCCGAAGGTCGTCCATGAGCTTGACGGTGGCAATCTGGTCCTCGTCGAGCTCCCACGGCGCGATCTCTTTCTCGATCGAGCCGCTGAAAAACTCCGTCTCGCTGACGCCGTAGACGGAGAGCAGCCGCTTGAGCTGCGAGAGTTTGAGCGCGCCGATCCTCTGGCCCGTTTCGAACGAGCTGATCGTCTTCTCGCCCACGCCGGAGAGGCGCGCCACGTCTTTTTGGGTGTAGCCGCGCATGCGGCGGATTTCACGAAGTTTCAGTACGAGATCCATGAGCTTCCTCCGCATCAAAACCGTCGCATCAGTCCGACGACGACGCCCTGCACCGCCACGTCGTTCGTCCTCGCGTAGATCGGCGACATCATCGAGTTCGCCGGCTGCAGGCGCACCCGTTCGCCTTCGCGATAGAAGCGCTTCAGAGTCACCTCACCGCTGACGCTGGCCACGACCATCTCGCCGTTGTCCGCGCGCTCGCGGTGGGCGACGATGATGTAGTCGCCGTCCATGATCCCGTCGTCGATCATGGAGTCGCCGCGCACCTTCAGGACGTAGTTCTCTCCGCGCGTCGTCAACCGCTCCGGAACGGTGATGACCTCGTCGGAGACGTCCACGTCGATCGGCTGTCCGGCGGCGATGTAGCCGAAGAGCGGCAGGTCGCGCACGCCGGGGCTCGCCGGCGGCGGCGCCTTCGGCTCCTCGACGATCTCGACGCCGCGCTTCTGGTTCCAGTCCCTCCGGATCAGCCCCTTCTTCTCGAGCAGCGACAGGTGCTTGTACACCGTGCCGTAGGACGAAAAGCCGAAACGGTCGCAGATCTCGCGATGCGTCGGCGCCACGCCCTTCTCGCGCTGGAACTCCCGAATGAACTGGAGGATGTCGCGCTGTCGTTCGGTCAGATACTTCATCTTTCGCCTCGTTACCGCCTGAACAATGTAGGCGTGAATAAGGCGGAAGTCAAGGGGGGTGATGAAAAAAAATAGGCGGCGGGACGCCGCCTTGCCGGCCGGCGCGGACGCCGGCGCGACTCGGCTAGCAGGACAGTTCGACCCGGTTGCGGCCCCGGTGCTTCGCCACGTACAGGGCCCGGTCGGCGCGGTCGATCAGGGCGCTCCCGGTGAGCACGGCATCCGCTGTCTGCGCGTCGACGCCCGCGATTCCGATCGAGGCGGTGACGGCGATGCTCGCGCCCTCGACCGGTACGGCCGACGACTCCACGCGCGTGCGGATCCGCTCCGCCACCGCGGGCGAGTTGCTGAGGGTCGTCTCCGGCAGCACCACGCAGAACTCCTCGCCGCCGTAGCGGCCGGGGACGTCGTAGACGCGGCAGGAGTCGCGCAGGACCTGGCCGACCGATTTGAGCACCATGTCGCCGGCGGCGTGTCCCCAGGTGTCGTTCACGCGCTTGAAGTGGTCGATGTCCATCATCAGCACGGTCACGGGCGATCCGTGGCGCAGGGAGCGGTTCATCTCGCTCTCGATCTTCTCCATCACGTACCAGCGGTTGTATAGCCCGGTCAGCGAGTCGCGCGCCGACACCTCGGAGAGGAGCCGGTTGCGCATCAATAGATCCATGTTCTCGTGCTGCATGGCCAGGAAGCGCCGCTCGAGCTCCTCGTAGCGCGCCTGCGACTCCTCGGCGGCGCGGGCGAGCTCGAAGGCCGCGGCGATGATCTGCCGCTCGCTCGCGCCGAGGGGCGCGGTGGCACGCGCGGCCAGCCCGGGCGCGCCGAGCACCGTCACCGCGTCGTCTGCGACAGCGTCGTCGACGAGCGCGAGAGGTTTGTCGATGAGTGCAGACAACGGCCGCAAAATGCGGACCGCCGAATCGGCCATCCGACTCATAACGCCACTCCTCTTGAAAATTTGGCGGCGGATTATACGCGATGTTCGATCCGGAAGCGGTTCACGCCCGCGCGGATCTCGTCGCCGCGGCGGACCTTCGCGTCCTTCGCCGGCAGCGTGTTCAGGAATGTCCCGTTACGCGAGCCGAGGTCGCGGACGCGGATCGAGCCGTCGGGATCGGGAAGGACTTCGAAGTGGCGGCGGGAAAGGAACTCGTCGGGGACGCGCACGTGGCCCTCGCGGCCGACGACGAGGCCGGTGATCGGGATCTCGAACTCCTGCCCGCTCAGCGGCCCTTCGATGCAGACGAGCACGGGGCGGCCATCGCTCGACTCCGCGTCGGCGCGCTGCTGCAATTTGCGGAAGATGTCGCTCTCGTCGTCGATGGAGGCGTCGTCCGCGATCGGCCCGACCGGTGCGCCGCGCTCGTCGGTCGGCTCGACGCTGATCAACGCGCTGCCGACGCGCACGAGGTGCACGCCGTCGCCGACGACCGCCTCGGTGATCTGATGGCCGTCGAGAAACGTCCCCATATGCGAGCCGGCGTCGTGCAGCACGAGCTCGTCGCCGCGCAGCGTGATCGAGCAGTGGCGCAGCGAGAGCTCCGCCTCCGAGAGCTCCACATGGCAGCGCTTCCGGCCGATCCAGAGCGGATGCTCGCCGATCGTGAAGACGGTGTTGACGGACTCGGCGGCGCCGCGGGCGATGATACGCACGGAGCGCGGAGCGCCGGCGGAAAAGCCGGGCTCGGACGCGGGCGCGGGCCCGGGCGAGCCGGCATCGACGAGGTACGGACCCAGCTCGATTTCCTTGATCTCGCTCGGATTGAGGAGCCGGGCCAGCAGCGCGGCCTTGCTCCCCGACAGCCATTCGCCGCATTTGACGCACGTGGCGATCGAGTTCGGGAGCCGCACCGCCACCACGCCCGGCACGTCGTACGCCTGACCGCATTTCTGGCAGCGGATGAGCGGCATCGGGCGATGATAGCGCACCGCTCGCGCCGCTTACGCTACACTGCCGCGGTCCGTATGCTCTCCGGCGACAGCACACAATTCGGGGCAGTGCGC
>JBKOUP010000309.1:0-3377 GCA_046723495.1 Acidobacteriota bacterium | reverse complement strand
AGCTGCTGCTGAAGAAGTAGGCCGTGTGAAGAAATGTGGGGCGGGATTCATCCCGCCCGGGGCGGGATTCATCCCGCCCGCGCGGGCTGAAGTCCGCGCCACCCATACCCTCTCCGTAGCGGCTACTCCTCGAGCTCGGAGTCTTCCGGCGCGTCGGTGGCGCTCTCGAAATAGAGCCGGTATCCGTCCGGGTCGGTCACGCTCGTGACCCACATGCGGTTGCCGACGAAGGGGCGCTTCGCGTCGACGCCGCGCGCCTTGGCCTGGCGATAGAAGGCGACGGCATCGTCGCAGATGAAGCAGATCGAGACGCCGACGCCGAGCTCTCTGTCCGGCACGGCGTCGAATTCCTGCAGCATCACCGCGGCGTCGCCGAGCTGCAGCCAGCACCACTTCAGCAATCCGTCCGGCACCCAGGAGTGCTTCATCGCGAAGCCGAGGCGGTCGACGTACCAGTCGGCCGAGGCCTCGGCATTCCTGACGCCGAAGAAGGGAACGGCTTGCTGGACGTGTGGCATGTCTCTCGGTGTGTGGACTTCCTACTCCCGGAACGACACCACGTCGCCCGGCTCCTCCTGCTGCATGGTCAGGCGCAGCTTCGACGACTCCAGCGGCACGGCGTCGATCTGCTCGAGCGGCTCGAGGTTCTTGCCGCTGCCGGACATCCGCTGCAGCTCCTGCCCCTTCGGCCAGAGGCGCGTGTCGATGGAGCGGATCATCTCGTTGTACTTGTCGACGCTCTTTCCGATGGCGCCGCCCACCTCGGCGATGAAGTCCATCACCTTCACGAAACGGTTGAACAGCTCCACGCCCGCCTCGTGCATCCGCTTGGCGTTCTCCTCGGTGCGCTCCGCTTTCCATCCCGCGGCCACGGCGCGGAGCAGCGGCAGCAGCACGGTCGGCGAGGCCAGGTAGATCTTTTTCTCGACGGCGTACTCGAAGAGCGCCGGATCGGTGACGAGGGCGGCGGAGAGGAACTGCTCGCCGGGGAGAAACATGACCGTGAAGTCGAGTGTGATGCCGACGGCGGATTGATAGTCGCGGCGGGCCAGGCTGTCGATGTGGCGGCGCAGCGTGCGGGCGTGCTGCTGCAGGAGCTCGCGCTTGCGCGTCTCGTCCGGCTCGTCGGCCGCGGCCTGGTAGTCGCTCAGCGGCGCCTTGGCGTCGACGGCGATGACGCGCTCGTTCGGCAGGCGGACGATGAGGTCGGGGCGGAGGCGGCGGCCGTCGTCGCCGGCGAAGGTCTCCTGCAGGTCGAAGTCGCAGAACTCGCTCATGCCGGCCAGCTCGACGCAGCGTTTGAGCGAGCTCTCGCCCCACGACCCGCGCACGGTCGGCGACTGCAGGGCGTTGGCGAGGCGCGAGGCCTCGCGTTGCGCCGACTCCTGCGCGCCGAGGAGAGCGCGGATCTGCTCCTGCAACCCGCCGTAGGCCTGGACGCGGGAGCGCTCGGACGTCTGCAGCTCGCCGCGGTACTGCTCGACCATTTCCCGCAGCGGCTTGAGGAGGTTCTCGATCTCGACCGTCTTCGTGTCGAGGGAGCCGTCGACCTGGGTCTTGTTCATCTGCACGAGCGACTCGCCCAATTGCGCGAAGGCGCGCTGGGCAAGGGCCACGAACTTGTCTTCATCGAGCCCGGCCAGGCGCGTCTCCGCGGCGACGCGCGCCCGCGCGGCCTCGTCGAGGCGGCGCTGGGCCTCGGCGATGGCGCGATGCTTTCCCGCGCTCCCGGCCAGCCACCCCACCATCGCACCGCCGAGCAGCGCGATCACGCAGAAAAGGATCGTGATTAACATGACGGAATTGTAGACGATTAAGCGCGCGACAAGAGGTCGATGACTTTGTCGACTTCGGCATCTTCGCTGAAGAGATGCGGCGAAAAGCGCAGCATCCCCTCACGCGGCGCGCAGACGACGCCGTTTTCTTCGAGGAGGCGGTGCCAGCGCAGCAGCGACGGCTCTACACCGGGTGGAATCGCGCCGATGATCGCCGAGCGGATCGGACGCGGCGAGGCCACCCGCCACCCGATCTCCTCGAGCCGATCGGCGAAGCGCGACGCCAGCGCCACGACGTACTCGGCGATGCGCTCGATGCCGGTCTCCAGCAGCAGCTCCAGCGACGCGCGCAGGCCGTAGATGCCGTTCGTGTTCAGCGACCCGGCCTCGAAGCGGCGGGAGTCGGGAAGGAGGTCAACCGGGCAGTCGATGAATTTGCCGCGGCGGTCGACGTTGGTCCAGCCGTGCTCGAGGACGTCGAGCTCGTCGAGCTTCTCCTTCGCCACGTAAAAGATGGCCGTCCCCTCGGGGCCGCACATCCACTTGTGGCCGTCCGCGGCGAGGAAGTCGATCTTCGAGCGGCGCACGTCCATCGGCAGGACGCCGACGCTCTGGATGGCGTCGACGCAGAAGAGGACGCCGCGGCGCACGCAGATCTCGCCGATGGCGTCGAGGTCGGCGGCGAAGCCGTTGTGGAAGGCGACGGAGGAGACGGTGACGACGCGCGTGCGCTCGTCGATGAGCGCCTCGACGTCGTCGGGAGCGAAGGCGCCGCCGCGGCTGCGCACGACGCGAACATCGACGCCGCGCCTGTCAAGATTCCTCCACGGCGTGGAGTTCGACGGGAACTCGAGGTCGGTGGTGACGACGTTGTCGCCCGCGCGCCACCGCAGCCCCCCGGCCACGAAGGAGATCCCCTCGGAGGTGTTCTTGAGGATGGCGATCTCCTCGGAAGAGGCGGCGCCGATGAGCCGCGCCGCCGCCTCGCGCAACTTGACGTATTCGGCATACCAGTCGCGCCAGTGCAGGGCGCCGTATTCGCGCTGGTCGGCGGCGTGGGCGATCATCGCCTCCGCCGCCGGCACGGAGAGCGGCCCGACCGCCGCGCAGTTCATGTAGACGACGTTGGAGGTGACGGGAAAGAGGTCGCGGAGCATCGGCGCCAATCATGGCATCATTTCGCGTGTCATCTGCCAACCTGTGAAGATCGAGATCGAGGTCGTCCCCGCCGGCCGGCGCCGCTTCACCCTGACGCCGGCGGCGACGAGCGAGGCGAACGCCACGCACGCCGGCTTGCTCTGCGCCGCGTACAAGAAAGCGCTCGAGCGCGTCGGCGCGGCCGACGTCGTCGTTCGCGCCGGCCCGAGCGCGGCGTACGCGCGGCGCGTGCTGTCGGCGAACGGCTTCACGAGGAGCGGCGACGTCTATCGCGTCCGGGCGGCGAAGCTGCTGGCAACGCTCGGGCTCGACGAGCTGCCGATGGCGCGCCTGCTCGCGAACCGGATCCATCACAAGATCTTCGACCGCAACGCCGCGCTGCAGGCGGTGCTGTGGACGTTGTCGCTCGGCGGCGGCGCGCAGCGCAAGATCACGCTCGATGCC
>JBKOUP010000260.1:0-2376 GCA_046723495.1 Acidobacteriota bacterium | reverse complement strand
CCCTTCCCCCCGGCGAGTCGCCGATGTCGTATCTGCGCAAGATCACCTGGAACGGCGCCACCGCCCGCTTCCGCCCCCTCACCGCGCGCGCGCAGGCGCAGATCGAGAAAGAGCTGGCCACCATCGAGAAGCTCGACCTGGCCGGCTACTTCCTCATCGTCTGGGACATCGTCCGCTTCTGCAACCGCGAGAAGATCCTGGTGCAGGGGCGCGGCTCGGCGGCCAACAGCGCGGTCTGCTACGCGCTCGGCATCACCGCCGTCGATCCGGTGAAGATGGACCTCCTCTTCGAGCGCTTCCTCTCCGAGGAGCGCGGCGAGTGGCCGGACATCGACCTCGATCTCCCCTCCGGCGACCAGCGCGAGCGCGTCATCCAGCACGTCTATAAAACCTACGGCGCGCACGGCGCGGCCATGACCGCGAACGTCATCACCTACCGCGACCGCTCCGCCGCGCGCGAAGTGGCCAAGGCCCTCGGCTTCTCCCTCGAGCAGGCCGACAAGCTCTCCAAGAACGTCAGTACCTGGAATTTCGGGGAGATCCGCGAGAAGCTCGAGTCGATGCCGGCCATGATCGCCGCGGCCGGCTTCGACGCCGAGGACCTGCGCGTGCAGCACTTCATGCGGTTGCAGATGCAGATCCAGAACCTGCCGCGTCACATGGGGCAGCACTCCGGCGGCATGGTCATGGCCCGCGGGCGCCTCGACGAGGTCGTGCCGCTCGAGCCGGCGTCGATGCCCGGCCGCGTGGTCATCCAGTGGGACAAGGACGACTGCGCCGACCTCGGCATCATCAAGGTCGACCTCCTCGGCCTGGGCATGCTCGCCGCGATCGAGGAGTGCATCCCGCTGATCCGCAGCAAGCAGAAGATCGACGTCGACCTCGCCCACCTCCCGCAGGACGACCCGCTCGTCTACAAGATGCTCAACGAGGCCGACACCGTCGGCGTCTTCCAGGTCGAGAGCCGCGCGCAGATGGCCTCGCTGCCGCGCAACGCGCCGAAGTGCTTCTACGACATCGTCGTGCAGGTGGCCATCATCCGCCCCGGGCCGATCGTGGGGGGCATGATCAAGCCGTTCTTCGACCGCCGGCAGGGGAAGGCGCCGGTCGAGTATCCGCATCCCTGCCTCGAGCCGATCCTGAAGCGCACCCTCGGCGTGCCGCTCTTCCAGGAGCAGCTGCTGCGCATCGCCATGACCGCGGCGAACTTCACCGGCGGCGAGGCCGAGGAGCTGCGCCGGGCCATGGGATTCAAGCGCTCGATGGAGCGGATGCAGGAGATCGAGACGCGGCTGCGCGACGGGATGGCCAAGAACGGCATCGAGGGGGAGGCCCAGGACCAGATCGTCAAGTCGATCACCGCGTTCGCGCTCTACGGCTTCCCCGAGTCGCACGCGGCCAGCTTCGCCCTCATCGCCTACGCCAGCGCGTATCTGAAGGCGCGGCATCCGGCGGCGTTCTACATTTCGCTGCTCAATGCCTGGCCGATGGGCTTCTATCACCCGGCCACAATCGTGAAGGACGCGCAGCGCCACGGCGTGAAGGTGCTGCCGATCGACGTCAACCACTCCGGCTGGACGTGCCGCTGGGAGAACGGCGCGATCCGCCTCGGCATGCGCTTCGTGAGGGGGCTGCGCGACGCGACGGGGCGCGCGGTCGAGGCCGCGCAGCCGTTCGTCAGCGCCGACGACGTGGCCCGCCGCGCGTACCTGCGCGACGAGCAGCTGACGAAGCTCGCCTACGCCGGCGCGCTGTCGTCACTCGGCCTGACGAGACGCGCGGCGCTGTGGCAGGCGTCGCAGGCGGCCAAGCCGGCGGGCGAATTGTTCGAAGTCGACGAAGCGCCGCCGCCGTCGCCGCTCGCGGAGATGACCCGCGGCGAAGAGACGATCGCCGACTACGAGGCCATGGAGCTCACCACCGGGCCGCATCTCCTCGCCCACTTCCGCGAGAAGCTGCGCGCCGACGGCGTGGTCACGGCGAAGGAGATGAAGCGGATGGCCAACGGCCGCCGCGTGGCCACGGCCGGCGCGGTGATCGTCCGCCAGCGCCCGGGAACGGCCAAAGGCTTCGTCTTCCTGACGCTGGAGGACGAGACCGGGATCTCCCAGGCCATCGTGAATCCCGATCTCTTCCGCGAGCACCGCGCGCTCATCGTGTCGTCAGCGGGACTGATCGTCGAAGGGACTCTGCAGAACGACAACGGCCAATGCTCGGTGCGCGCGGAGCGGTTCTTCGCCATCGACGGCGTGGCGGAGATCCGCAGCCATGACTTCCACTGATATCGTCGCCGCACACCACGCCCGCGCCGCGGCCGGACTGCCGGAAAAGCTGATCGCATCACGCCGGTCCGTGACGGTCGTCACGTTTCCATGA
>JBKOUP010000085.1:0-9657 GCA_046723495.1 Acidobacteriota bacterium | reverse complement strand
GGCCTGAAGTTCGACCTCACCGATCCGCTCGTGTCGATGCTCGGCGTCCGCTACCTCATCGAGCAAAAGAGCATCGACATCGTGAAGTGGTCGATCTTCGCGGCCACGAAGCCGGCCGTGAAGGAGATCGGCGGCTACCTGCTGCAGCCGGGCGCGATCGTGCAGCGCAACGTGCACGTCGACGCGGAGCCGTTCTGGTCGATCGAGCTGCCGATCGGCATCGACGCCACGACGGCGCGCAATCCGTCGCTGCGCATCCTGCTGATCAAGAACGACCGCGTGGTCTGGTCGCGCACGTTCGTGCCCGACGACTGGGGCACGGTCGGCAAGCTCTACGTCCCGCTTCGTCCGTATGCCCGCCTGGGCGAGACGGTCGTGCTGCGCATCGAGTCGCGCGGCATCCGCGGCGGGATGCTCAAGGCCGCCGCCGAGCCCGGCGACACGCCGTTCTTCTACGGACGGGTGACGACGCCGGTGATGTTCGACCGCGAGCTGCCGGAGGGACGCCTCTTTCAAAACCTGGCCGAGGTGCCGCGCTTCCACGCCGTGGCGCGCGCGCGGAGGATGGACGACGCGGCCTTCCTGGCGGCGAAGGACGTCGACTTCGCGACCGAAGCCATCGTGACCGATGCGGGCGCGCCGCTGCCGGAGACGAGCGACGCCGCGGTCACGCTGCGCAGCTACGCCGACGACGAGCAGGTCGTCGACGTCAGCGCGCCGGCGCGAACGCTCCTGGCGTCGTCGGAGAAGCTGACGCCGGAGCTCGGCGTGACGATCGACGGCCGGGCCGTGAAGCCGCTCGAGATCAACATGCTCTTCGCCGGCGTTCCCGTGCCGCCGGGCGAGCACCGCGTCGTCTTCAGCCGGCGCGTCGGGCGGGGATGGTGGCCGATGGCGGCGATTTGCGCGGCGCTGGCGATCGCGCTCTGCATCGCCGACGTCATCGCGGCGCGGCGACGAGAATGATCTGGTAGGCGAAGAGCGACCGCCAGACGCGCGTGATCATCGTCAGGATCCGCTCGCCGAGGCGGAGCAGCGGCTCGGGGGTGACGCGGCCGACGATCAGGCGGATCGGCACCGACGATCCGCGGATGGCCACGATGCGGAAGCCGGCGTTCTCGAGCTCGCGGCGGATCGTGCGCATGGTGAAGAAGCGGAGATGCGTGTAATCGAGGATGCCACGGTCGCGGTATTCGAAGACGCCGAAGAGCAGGCCGAGGCGCACGGTGATGTTGGCGATGTTCGGCACGGAGAGAAAGAGCAGGCCGTCGGGCCCGAGCGACTCCTTCACGCACTTGAGCAGCTTCGTGGAGTCGCGCAGGTGCTCGACGATGTCGGCCAGCACGACGGCGGCGGCGTCCTTCGGCAGGCGCGAGACGCTCTCCAGGTCGGCGATGACGGCGTGGTCGAAGTGCTCGCGCAGCTGGCCGATGCGGTCGACGTCGTACTCGAAGCCGATCGTGCGGGCGAAGTGATCGTGCACGGCCGCGCCGAGCTCGCCGCCGGCCGCGCCGAGGTCGAGGAGCGTGCCGCCGCGGCGGGCGAAGCGGCGGATCAGGCCGATCAAGATGCGATGGCTGGAGCCTTCGAAATCCTTGAAGGTGTAAACGTTGGACACTCGATTCAATGCGTCCCAATCGTTCCGACGTTTTTCAGCGTGACGGCGATCCCGTAGCTTAGCTTCGGCGTCGGCTCGGGCAGATAGACGAGGTAGCGCCGCAGCTCGAAGGCGACGCCGTAGCAGGAGGCGTTCATGCCGAGGAGGTAGCGCTGCTCGAGGAATGTTCCGAGCTTGGCGTCGAAGTTGAGCTGCACGTCGGCGCGCAGGCGGTCTTTGAGCACCGAGGAGCCGGCGTTGACGCGGAACTGGCTGGCGCTCGTGTCGAACGTCGACTGCGGAGTGTTGTAGGTGGCGAACCAGGTGAAGCTGAGGTACTTGTCGGCGCGCTCGCCGGTGCCGAGGAGATTCGCGGAGATCGACGACTGCTCGATCTGGTGCGAGACCGCGCCGTAGCTGGCGTTGGCGTCGACGGTGATCGACTGGTACGGGTTCGCGTGCAGGCTGGCCACGAGCGGCGTGAACTTGCTGTTCTGTCCCGGCGTCAGCGTCGTGCCGGGAAGATTGCCGCCGGTGGCGTTCGTGAACGGCTTCGACAGCGAGGCCGACTGCGTCAGCGAAAAGGAGAGCACTTCCCGCGACGACGCGGTCGCTCCCTTCTCGCGGGCGATGATGCGCTGCGTGAGCGAGTACTGCACGGAGTCGCGCACGATGGGGAGGAACGGCGAGTCGACGGTGTCGAAGCGGATGACGCGCTCCTGGTCGGAGACGTTCGAGGTGTAGATGTAGGTGATGCGCGGCTCGATGATGTGCTTGAACTTCGTGAAGCCGCCCAGGTCCTTGTCGAAGACGCGCGAGAACGAGGGGCCGACGAAGTCGACCTGCCCCTGCGCGTACTGGCGGCGGAACGTCTGGTCGACGGCAACCTGCTGGCCGGTGGCCAGCTGAGCTTGATCGAGGCTGGCCGACCACCACGTGTCGCGCACGGAGATCTGGGGGCGGATCGAGAACCATGCCGGCGTGTGCAGCTGCAGCGACAGCGTGGGGAAGACGTCGGCCCGGTAGTAGTTCGCGGCCGGACCGGTGAGCAGGCCGTTCGTCACCAGGTGCGAAGTCGACGACTCCAGCGAGATGTAGAACGGCGTGTTGGCGATGCGGTTGGGGTAGAGCCGGAACTGCAGCGACGGCTCCTGCTCGAAGCGCTGCCGCGGCGGCGGGGCGAAGGGATCGGCGGCGTTGACGGGGCCGAAGATGTCGCGGCGGTCGGTGAGGATGTTGAACGAGTAGGTGGGGCGGTTCTTGGTCAGGAAGGCCTGGGAGTAGAGCTGGGAGAGCGTGTGGATGCGCGGGTCGCGGTCGAAGCGGCGGAAGAAGTCGATGTTCGAGAAGTCCTCGACGTCGACGACGCCGCGGAAGCCGCCGGGCAGGTTGTCCTGGGCGTGCTGGATGCGGTACTTCCACTCCTGTTTTCCCTGCTCGACGTCGTGCACGGTGTAGGCGGAGATGTCGCCGAGCTTGATGTTCGGCGAGGGGAGATAGCGGGCCTCGACGCCGACGCCGTTGTAGCCCTTGGTGTTCAGGTCGGCATAGACGGTGGCGTCGGCGGAGTCGCCCCACGGCAGGAAGTAGCCGGTCTCGAGGCGCTCGCCGAACTCCTGGGAGATGAGGAGACGGGGGATGAGGAAGCCGCGGGAGCGGTCGCGCTTGGTCGGCCAGATCAGCGACGGTGCCCAAAAAACGGGCAGTCGGCTGGCCAGGAACTCGACGTTGCGCATGTGCGCGTAGTCGTCGAGGGTGACGTCGGCGCGCGCGACGTGAAACGACCACGACGGCCGGTTGAGATCGCAGGAGGTGAAGATGCTCTTGGTCAGGAGGTAGCGCGTGTCGCCGATCTTCTCGGCCTTGTCGGCGGTGAAGTAGAGCGACGGCTCCATGGCCCCGGTGGCGTGGAAGAGCGTGCCGAGCTTGGTGTCGAGGTTGTAGAAGAGTTGGTCGGCGGTCAGGCGAATGGGACCCTGGTCGAGGATGACGTGCCCTTCGCCGACGACGTCCTTGGTGCGCTGGTTGAAGGTCATCTTGTCGGCGACGACGGTGATGTCCTGATACTTGATGGTCATGCCGCCTTCGACGGCGACGTACTCGTTCTTCTCCTCGCTGATGTGCGCGTTCGGCGCGGCGGTCCACTGCACTTCGCCGCCGCTTTTCTTCGGCCCGGGCTGGAATTTGAACTTCGTTTTCGGCGGCTGGTAGTACTGGCCTGCCGGGCCCATGTCTTTTCCGGTTTGGGCGACGAGGACGGCGGGGGCGACGGCGGCGAGGAGCGTTGCGAAGAGGCGCGGAAAACGTCGCGTCATTTGCTGGAAGTCATTGTAGCTGACGAGGGCTCCCGCATCTCGCGATCGATGCGGCTCATCTCCTGGATCTGCATCCGCAGCTTGATGATCTCGAGCTGATAGAGGCGGGCCACGTCGTCGGAGCGGAAGCGCTGCCGCCGCTTGCGAAGGGCGATCTCGTTGGCCAGGCGGACGAACTCGCGGTGGGCGCGGCGGTCGGTCCAGCCGCCGCCGCCGTGGCGGAGAATGGGGTGGGCGGTACGGCGGACGTCGGCGTCGGCGAGAAAGCCGAGGGAGGCCTCGTGGCGCAGCTCGGCGCGGAGCTCCGGCCACTCGCGGAAGACGGTCATGACGACGATGACGGGCACGAGCGCGGCGACGGCGATGTCTGCGGCATGGGCCCGGACTCCGCCGGCGGCGAGCGCGCGCGGCGCGTACGCGGCGCCGACGGCGGCGAAGGCGGTGACGACGTCGATGGCGATCTGCTTTCCGCGCTCGCGCACGTGAAAAGCGGCGTAGGTGACGCCGTAGCCGGCCACGGCGCCGGCGGCGATGCACTCGGCGACGGCGTCGGCGCGCCAGCTCAGCACCGCCGCCGCGGCCGCGCCGGTACAGCCGCCGAGAAGCATGCCGTCGATCGATTCCGACTCGCGGCCCATGAGGCGGACGTAGAGCGCGGCCAGGCTGAGCACGATGCCGGCGGCGATCTCGTTTACATGCAGCGGCCAAAGCAAGGCGCCGGCGACGATGCCCGCCGCGAGCGGCGTACGCCAGGCCCGCCAGAAATTCGGGTCGAGCGATTTGAAGTAGTCGGCCGCGGCCATGACGGCGAGGAAGACCGCGATGAGGAGGAAGTAAGTCATGGCGGAAAGGAGGGAACAGGGAACAGGAGACAGGTGACAGGTTGTCGTCGTGAGAACATCACCTGTCACCTGTTCCCTGTTCCCTGTTCCCTGTTCCCTGCGTGGCGCACGAAGTACCGCCGCGATCGCCCGATGTCGTCGCGGATCTGCCGCGTCAGCTCGACGGCGGAGCGGAACTGCTGCTCGCGGCGCAACAGCTCGTGAAAGTAGAGCCGCACGGTGTCGCCGTAGACGTTGGAGTCGAAGTCGAGGATGTGGCTCTCGATGGTGATGGCGTAGTTCTCGTACAGCGTGGGGCGGACGCCGATGTTCGTCACGCTCTCGAAGGAGCGGTCGAAGCTTTCGAAGCGCGAAGTCGTGACGAAGACGCCGCCGTCGGGGTAGAGCTCGTTGAAGGGATCGACGTTCACGGTGGGGAAGCCGATCTTCCGGCCGAGGCGGCGGCCGGTGGCGACGAGGCCGTCGATGAAGTAGGTGCGGCCCAGCGCCAGCGCCACGGTGCGCATGGCCCCTCGGGCGATCCCGCGGCGGATGCGCGAGCTCGAGACGCGGATGCCGCGGATGCGCACTTCGTCGACGCCGTGGACGTCGAAGCCGAACTGCTTCCCCGCCGCTTGCAGTTTTTCCAAATGCCCTTCCCGCCCCGCGCCGAAGGCGAAGTCGCGCCCGATGCGCACCTCGGTGACCTGCAGGGCCGCGACGAGGAACTCCTCGATGAAGCGGTCCGCAGTCCAGCGGGAAAATTCGTGCGTGAAGGGGACGACGAGCAGCGCGTCGACGCCCATCTGCCGGATCAGCTCCTCCTTTTGCGAGAGCGTGAGGATCTGCTTCGGCACGCGGTCGGGGGCGACGATGGTCAGTGGATGAGGATTGAAGGTGATGACCGCCGACGGCCGCCCGGTCTCGCGCGCCCGCGCCACGACGCCGCCGATGATGGCCTGATGCCCGATGTGCATGCCGTCGAAGTTGCCGATGGTGGCGACGCAGCGGCGGGGGAGGTCGGTTTGGCGGAGGGGGTCGTGGAGGACGAGCATGGAGCGACGGGAGTAAACCAGAAACCAGAAACCAGAAACCAGAAAAAAATGCGCCGCGGCTTCTGGTTTCTAGCTTCTGGTTTCTGGTTTATTCGAGCCGCAGCGTCGGCACCGGCACCGCGATGGCCGCCCAGTCCGGCGGCTCCGTCCCCAGCCACTCGGCGAGGCGCGTCACCATGGCCGGGTCCCACTTCCCGCCGGCGGCCTCGCGCTGCAGCGTCTGCATGGCCGCGGCGTGCGAGAGCGGCGCGGGGCGGTAGGCGCGGTGTGAGGTGAGGGCGTCGTAGGCGTCGACGATGGAGAGGAGGCGCACCTCGTAGGGGATGTCGTCGCCGCGCAGGCCGTCGGGATAGCCGCGGCCGTCGTAGCGCTCGTGGTGGTGGCGGATCATGCGCAGCACGCCGCTCAACGTCATCAGCGGGCGCACCATCTCCTCGCCGATGACGGGGTGGTCGATGACGCGCATGAACTCGTCGCGCGTCAGCGGGCCCTGCTTGTTCAGCAGCGCCTCGGGCACGGCGATCTTGCCGATGTCGTGCAGCAGTCCGGCGATGCGGGCGCGCTCGGCGAACTCGTGGCTCTCGCCGAGGTAGAGGGCGAAGGCGCGGGCCAGATCGCCGACGCGCTGGGAGTGGCCGCGCGTGTAGCGGTCCTTCGCTTCGAGCGTCAGCGCCAGCGCGCAGATCACGTTCTGCGTCTGTTCGAGGTCGGCGTGGTACTCCTTGATGCGCAGCAGCGAGCGGATGCGCGAGATCAGCTCGATGCGGTTCAGCGGATAGTTGATGAAGTCGTCCGCGCCGGCCACGATGGCCTTGGAGCGCAGCGTGCTGCCGCGATGCGTCGTCAGCACGATGACCGGCAGAAATTCGTGGCGCGGATCGGAGCGGATCCTGCGCAGCGTCTCCGCGCCGCCCTGCACGGGCATGATGAGATCGAGGAGCACGACGTCGATCGGCTCGCGGTCGAGGACGTCGATGGCCTCGGCGCCGTTCTCGGCGACGGCGACGTCGAAGCCGGCGTCGGACAGCGTCATCGTCACGAGGTCGCGGTTCATGCGGTTGTCGTCGACGCAGAGGACGCGCGGCCGCGCCTGCGCCCGCGCACCGAAATGCCGCGTCGTCACGGCCACCGGCGTCTCCTCGGCGATGGCCGCGGCGAAGACGCGGGCCAACTCGGGATCGAATGCGCCGTCCTCGGTCTCGCTGCGCAGGCGGGCCATGGCCGCGCTTTCGTCGTTCGTTTCCGTCACGAGGTTGTCGTAGCGGTTGGCGAGCGCCACGACCTGGGCCTCGATCGGAATGGCATCGCCGGCGAGATGGTCGGGATAGCCGCGGCCGTCGCGCCGCTCGTGATGCCAGCGGACGATCGGCACCCAGGCCCGGAACGTCGTCATCGGCTCGAGGATCGACGCGCCCATGCGCGTGTGCTCGGCGACGTGCGCGCGCTCGTCGTCGGTCAGCTCGTCTTTGGCGAGCAGGTGATCGGGGACGCCGATTTTGCCGACGTCGTGCAGCATCGCGCCCTTCGTGATCGTCTCGACCTCGTCGCGCGACATGCCCAGCTTCTGGGCCAGGAGCGCGGCGTAGCCGGCCACGCGCTGCACGTGCCCGGCCGCGTGGGGGTCCTTGTTCTCCAGCGCCGTGCCGAGAGCCATGATGATGTTCTCGCTGGAGTCGAGCTCCTTGCGGAGGTTGTGAATCTTGATCAGCGAGCGGACGCGCGTGCGCAGCTCGTCCTTGTTGATCGGCTTGTTGAGGAAGTCGTCCGCGCCGCATTCGAGGGCCTTGATCTTGTCGTCGGTGTCGGTGAGGGCGGTGAGCATGAGGATGGGGATCATCCGCCCGCCGGCCTCGCTCTTGATGCGCGCGCAGGCTTCGTAGCCGTCCATGTTCGGCATCATGACGTCGAGGACGATGATCGACGGGTTGCTCTGCGGGTAGAGGGCCAGGGCCTCGCGGCCGTCGCGGGCCATGGCCACGTCGTAGCCCCAGGCGGAGAGGTACTCCTCGAGGATCTCCAGGTTTTGCTCGTTGTCGTCGACCGCGAGGACGAGGTCGCGCTCATGCGCCGGCGGTGCGGTGCCGGCCAGCGGGGCATCACGCTGGATGGTCATCGGACGCGGCGATTATACGGCGCGCGTAGACCAGGTGCCCGCCGGCGTCGTGCGCGAGCGCATTCATCTCGTGTTTGCGCCGGTCGTTGGGGCCGAGGATGTGCACGACCTCGACGCCGCGGCGCACGAGGTCGTCGGCGACGAAGCTGCGGTGGCACCGCCACGGCACGGCCTCGGCGCACAGGATGGCGTCGCGGTCCCACAGGTTGTCGACGCCCTCCGCGAATTCCTTCGTGGCCATGTAATCCGCGTAGCCGCGGAACTGGGCGTTGCGCAGGGCATCGTTCGGCGAGTCCTTCGAGGGAGTCCGCCGCCCGCCCAGCTCCGGCATGTGGACGTAGGCGATGCCGTGCTTCGGCAGCTCGGCCGCGAGGGAGTCGCGCGAGAAATGCGGGTAGCGGCGCGAGCCCGGATAGCGGCGGATGTCGGCGAGCCGCTTGACGCCGCTGGCGCGGAGGAGATGGACGAGCTCGTCCAGCGAGCGCGTGGAGTGGCCGACGGTGTAGATCTTCATTTCAGGGGGCAGGGCGCAGGGCGCGGGGCGCAGATTGTGTTCTCGTGTACGGATCGTGCCTCGGCAAGACAACCACCTGCGCCCCGCGCCCTGTGCCCTGCCCCCTTAGGATTGTATGGCCGCCGATGACTGTTAGCCGACACGACAGATGGCCACGTACTACGCCGAACATGCCCAGCAGCTCAAGCGCGATCTCGCGGCCGAGGTGCCGGTGGAGGAGCTGCGCCGGCTGCATCAGAAGCGGCCGCTGCTGCACGCCGCCGTGGCGCTGGCGAACGTCGCCGCGCTCGGGCTCGCCGCGGTCGGGATCGTCCGCTTCGAGCGCTGGTACTTCTGGCTGCCGTGCGCGATCGTCGCCGGCTTCGCCGTCTTCGACTTCACCGTGCTGCTGCATGAAGTCGTGCACCGCGCCGTGGTCATGTCGGGCGGCGACGGCCTCTATCGCGTCCTCGGACTCGCCTACGCCATCCCGAGCGGCATCTCCGCCTCGCAGTTCATACGGTGGCACCTCGACCACCACGCCGGCCTCGGCTCATCCGAGGAAGACCCGAAGCGGCATTGGCTCTCGCCAAAACGCAACGCCCGCTGGCTGAAGCTTCTCTATTTCACCCCGGCGCTCTTCCCGATCTACTTCCGCGCGGCGAAGCGGGAGACGGCGTCGTACGAGCCGGAGCTGCAGCGCCGCATCGCCCGCGAGCGGCTGGCCACGATCCTCTTCCAGCTCGGCGTGCTCGCCGCGATCGCCATCGTCGGCGGCTGGTGGATCGCGTTCAAACTCTACGTCGTCCCGGTCTTCTTCGTCTTCCCCGTCGCCTTCGCCCTGAATCGCGTCGGGCAGCACTACGACATCGATCCCACCGATCCCGCGAAGTGGTCGACGCTCGTCAAAGGCTCGTGGTTCTGGGACGCGGCCTACCTCTTCTCGAATTACCACCTCGAGCATCACTACTTCCCCGGCGTTCCCTTCTACAACCTGCCGCGCCTGCAGCGGCTGCTGATGCCGTTCTACGAAAAGCGCGGCATGAGCGCGCACGGCTACGGCGAGCTGTTCTGGGGATGGATCGTGCTCAACGGGCAGCCGCACGCGGACTGGAGCGGCGCGGCTCAGAGCAACCCGGTCAGTATCAGGTCCGCGACCTGATCGGCCTGCGCGGCGACATCGTAGTCCTTCTCCGACAGAATCCACGACGTCACCATCTCGTCGAGGATCCCGAAGACCGCCTTGGCCACGAGCTGCGGGTG